>JALRJD010000276.1 GCA_023255165.1 Porticoccaceae bacterium
GGTCTTATTACATCTAAGCGTGTAGAAGATTACTTACGTGAAGTTCAAACTGCTGCAGATAAGCAAGTTTATTTTGCTAAAAAGAATGAGTTTGATGCAAAAATGTCTACTGCTTTAGCAGACTTTGAGCGTACAGATTTACGTCAAGAATTTGATGCTTGGAAAAAAGTATTCTTTGCAGGACATCCATTAGTGGCAGATGAGTTAGCAGAGGGTCAGCAAAAAGCTATTCAGCGTTTAAAGACCCTAGATGAACTTACTGTAATGCTTCAGGCAAAGCCTGGTGTTATGCCTAAGACCGAAGCAGCGTTATCAGAAATCGTAAATGATGTAGCAATAGAAGCTGTGCTAGCTGATGTTAAACGACCTTGTTGGTCTACTGTAATTACAGGAACAGAGGTAGTTGAACCATATGAACCAGGTGTTACCGCTGTATCATCGAGGTCAATAGAAAGACCATTGCCTGATGCTGTAGTAGTAATACCAGTGTCACCAGTGATTGCTAAAGTTTCAGCTTGTTCAATGACACCTGTGCCTGAATCACGTTCGCGCAAAACCAAGAAGTCCGAGCCTCTGCAGCCAACCATTGTTGGCAGAGAGGAAGAGGAAGAGAACCCGGTCTGGTACAAGGCCGTGATGTTTGGTCTGATGATTATCGGACTGATCTACATCCTGATTTTCTACATCTCCTCGGCCCGCTACCCACTGGGTGTCTCTGCCCCAATCGACCTGGGTAACTGGAATATTCTGGTCGGCTTTGGCATCGCCATGATTGGCTTTGCGATGACCACGAAGTGGAAATAGTTAGAACATAAGGTCTATGCGCCACATCGTGAGACCCACGATCGCGGCCCAAACAAAACCAATTCCAACTAGCTGCAAGAACAGCTGGTTGGTGAAACCCACCTCTTCCGGGCCGTGCATCTTCGGTTTAACAATATAAATACTGCCGGCGCTGGAATTGCTCAGCCGCCCGACGCGCTTGAGATCATGCAACGAGATCAGACTGGTGATCATGCCGTCCATAATCCCTTCCGGCACCTCATTACCCTCGGCATCGAGAATCGCGGGGTTGGTCATCAGGTGGCCAACATTACGCACAAACATCAGGCTACGCCCGCTCAGGGTCAGAGCCGAGCCATCGGCGGCCAGAAACTGGCGATCCGGGTTCATCGAGCGAACAAAACTGCTGTCGCCACGAGAGACAGTCTCTTCGAGCGTACCTTTATTCAGGCCCAGCCAGTTGCTGTAGGCTAGCGCCTTGTCTTCGGCGTCGACCGCGGCAACCGAATCTTCACAATCCATAATCGTAGTCAGTGCCGCCTCAAGCACGATATCTTTAACCCCAGCTCGGTCTGTGGCGCCAATCTGATGACTCGAATCGACTTGAATTTCAATATGTAACCTATTGTTTTGTAACAATATTGAAGTGGGGTTTTCTACTGACCCCAGATAGCCGACAAGCTGCTCGGGGTTGGCCAGAACGGTGCTCGAACCATCCTGCAGACTGACCGACAACTGCTGGTCGCGCAGCTGGTAGGCGGTCGCATCATGATGCGAGCCGCTGGCGAGCGGGGCTGCGTTATCGAGGAAATCACGTCCGTAGTCGATCACCTTTTGCCCACGCACCGGGTTATAGCCACCGGCTTTCTCCGCACCGCCTTCCTCGGAGATCACATCGTTGCCATAAAGCGCATCGTAGAGACTGCCCCAACGCGCATTCACCGCATTGAGGGCAAAGCGCGCGTTCATAATGGGCACCACCAACTGCGGGCCGGCCTGCCGGGCAATCTCGCTATCAACATTTTCGGAGGTAACTTTAAAGTCTGGCCCCTCTGGCACCAGATAACCGATGCTGTGCAGAAAAGCCTTGTACTCGGCGAAGTCAAAATTCTCCCGATGATCGTGATGCCAGGCGTCAATCTGAGTTTGCAGGGTTTCGCGTTTTTCAAGAAGTTGGCGGTTTATCGGTGCAAAATGGTTAATTATGCCGGCAAACTTTTGCCAAAAGTGATCCGGCTCAATGCCGGTTCCAGGGCAGATACTCTGATTGACCAACTCATAGATGGGTGTGGCAATTTGCAGCCCTGAGTGCTCGATACGATCAACCATGTTGTTCTCTCCGGAGTAAAAATTAGTGCGCAGAGTCTATTCCCGACCCTTTAATAAGCCAAATCTATGGCTTTTATCTCTGCTATTCATCAAGACTATTACTATCAGACCGAGCTAACTCAGTGTCAAACGGCAATCTCTTCCGATACCGATTTAATCATCTGCCGCAGCCACTTGTGGCCCGGATCTCGCTGCAGCAGTGGGCTCCAGACCATCTTCAGGCGCATGCGTGGTATCTCGAATGGCGGCTCAAGAATCACCACCTTGGGATTATCCGCCATGGTTCGCGCAGCGATAGTTGGAATCGTCACAATCAGGTCGTCCTGTTCCCCGAGCAACAATGCCGCCTGGTAGTGTCGGGTAAACACGGTAATCTCACGTTTGGCGTCGAGCTTGCCAAGGGCTTCATCAACCCAGCCAAGCCGCTGCACATCATCCGGGGTCATCCCTACACCAACACCCATACCGGTCTTGCTGACCCAGACATGTTTGCTGGCGAGATAGCTGGAAAGCTTCCAGTTTTTGATGATTGGGTTATTGGCGCTGACCACACAGGAAAAGCTGTCATCCCAAAGATGCACTTGGTGAAATGACTGCGGCAGCGAGTCAAAGCGGTTGATCACCAGATCCACCTTGCCGCGCTCAACATCGTGAAAGCTGACATCGCTGGGAGTCATAATGTCCAAACGAATCCCTGGCGCCTCGCGGCGCAGACGCTGCAAAAGTGTTGGCAGCAGCGTCACCTCGGTGTAGTCGCTGGCCATAATGCGAAAGATTCGGTCGGAGCCAGTCGGGTCAAACAAGGTCTTGGGCAATACCGCAATCTCGGCGGCGGCGAGCACATTGCGCACCAACGGTTGCAACTCCAGCGCGCGGTCGGTGGGTGTCATGCCATCACTGGTACGCACCAGTAGCGGGTCGTCAAACAGGTCGCGCAGCCGACGCAGACTATTCGACATGGCGGGCTGACTAATGCCCAACTCTTCGGCGGCGCGGGTGACATTACACTCGCGGAGTAGCACATCCAGGTAGACCAACAGGTTTAAATCGACTCGCGCTATATTCATACTAAAAATGCCCGTAATAGAAACTATCAATTAGATTAATGGGGGCATGATACCTAAACTCGCCGGACTGTCAAATCTCAGCACTGATTTGAACGAATTTAAACGGACTGATTACAGGGGTAACAACATGTCTAAATTTACCGACGATATTGCAGCAATTGCCAACGTAAAAGCACAGCACGGAACCAACTGGGACGCTATCAGCGCCGACTCCGCTGCGCGCATGCGCGCTCAAAACCGTTTTAAAACCGGTCTTGATATCGCCAAATACACCGCTGCGATTATGCGTGCAGACATGGCCGCTTACGACGCCGACTCTTCTCAGTACACCCAGTCGCTGGGTTGCTGGCATGGCTTTATCGGTCAGCAGAAGCTGATCGCCATCAAAAAGCACTTCGGCACCACCAAGCGTAAATACCTCTACCTGTCAGGCTGGATGGTCGCCGCGCTGCGTTCACAGTTTGGCCCCCTTCCCGATCAGTCAATGCATGAAAAGACCTCGGTCGCGGCACTGATTGGCGAGCTCTACACCTTCCTGCGTCAGGCCGACGCCCGCGAGCTGGGTGGTCTGTTCCGCCAGCTGGACGCCGCCGAAGGCGATGCCAAGAAAGCTATTCAGGATCAGATCGACAACTATGAAACCCACGTGGTGCCAATTGTTGCCGATATCGATGCTGGCTTTGGCAATGCTGAAGCCACTTACCTGATGGCCAAGCAGATGATTGAAGCGGGTGCCTGCTGCATCCAGATCGAAAACCAGGTTTCCGACGAGAAGCAGTGCGGACACCAGGATGGCAAGGTAACGGTTCCCCACGAAGATTTCCTCGCCAAGATCAACGCAGTTCGCTATGCCTTCCTGGAACTGGGCGTCGACGACGGCGTGATTGTTGCCCGCACAGACTCTCTGGGCGCCGGCCTGACCAAGCAAATCGCGGTAACCCGCGAGCCTGGCGATCTCGGTGATCAGTACAATTCCTTCCTCGACGTTGAAGAAGTGACGCCGGCAGACATGAAAAATGGCGATGTGATTATCAACCGTGACGGCAAGCTGGTGCGTCCGCGCCGTCTGCCAAGCAACCTGTTCCAGTTCCGCAAGGGCACTGGTGAAGCGCGCTGTGTACTCGACTGTATCACCAGCCTGCAAAACGGTGCGGATATGATCTGGATTGAAACCGAGAAACCACATATTGGTCAGATCGGCGCCATGGTCAACGAGATCCGAAAAGTGGTTCCCAACGCCAAGCTGGTTTACAACAACAGCCCATCGTTTAACTGGACGCTCAACTTCCGTCAGCAGGTATTTGATGCCTGGAGTGAAGCTGGCAAGGATCTCTCAGCTTACGATCGCAACGACCTGATGAATGTCAGCTACGACGAGAGCGAGCTGGCCATTGAGGCGGATAACAAGATCCGCTCCTTCCAGGCTGACGCTGCACGCGAAGCCGGTATCTTCCACCACCTGATCACTCTGCCGACATACCACACTGCGGCTCTGTCCACTGACAATCTGGCCAAAGAGTACTTCGGCGACCAGGGCATGCTTGGCTATGTGGCCGGCGTTCAGCGCAAGGAGATCCGTCAGGGTATCGCCTGCGTGAAGCACCAGAACATGGCTGGCTCGGATATGGGCGACGACCATAAAGAGTACTTTGCCGGTGAAGCCGCACTGAAAGCCTCTGGTAAAGACAACACCATGAATCAGTTCTAAGCTTTTAAACCAAAAGCTCGGGCTTAAGCTGAGTAAAACCGAAAAGAGTGGCCTTGGGGTCACTCTTTTTTTTGCCTGCAAAAACGTTACATATTGCGGTGCGATCAAATGCTGACGTAGCATGATCGCCATAAAATGCACTTTAAAAAGCAGGGTCTGAAGCCGGTATCAATCCACTTTCGACACTAAACTGCGACAATCAGGCTCAGAGGGGAACCCATGAAAACATCATCCAAAATCGGCCTTACAGCCGCCCTGCTGTTGGCGCTCGGCATCTGGGCTTACCCAACTGTGAATGCGCTCTACCAGACCGTACACCTGTTTGATAAAGATCGCATTGTTGAGAACTTCCGTTCTGGGAATCAACTCTGGCCAACCCGTGCCATGACCGCCTCCACCCAGCCCCGCCCCTATTCCATTGGTGAGCCATTGGCGCTTCCCGAGAGCTTTGAATACAACGGGCAACAGCTGAATACAGAACAGTTTTTAGCAGACTCCTGGACCACCGGCCTGCTGGTTGTCAGCGGCGATCAGATTACCTACGAAAGCTATTTTCTCGGCAACAGCAGAGCCACCCGCACTATTTCATGGTCTGTGGCCAAGTCGTTTATCTCGGCACTGGTTGGCATTGCCATCGGTGAAGGCAGCATCGCCAGCATAGAAGAAACCGTTGACAGTTATGCCCCGGAACTAAAAGGCTCCGGCTACGAGGGTGTGCGCATCAAAGATATTCTGCA
>JALRJD010000311.1 GCA_023255165.1 Porticoccaceae bacterium
TGCCGCTGGCTTTTTTCCTCGCGGTGCTCCTCTCTTTTGGCCGCCTCTATGTGCAAAATGAAATGAGTGTGCTCAAGGCCTGTGGTGTGTCGGAAAAACGCTTGATGAGTTACACCTTGATTATGGCGTCGCTGTTTGCGCTGGGAACCGGCTGGTTGAGTCTGTCGATTTCGCCTGCGGGACAGGCCAGAGCCGAAGCTCTGTTTGAGGCGGAGAAGGCGCGCAGCGAACTGGATAAGCTGATGCCGAAAAAGTTTTATCAGCTCGCCGGGGGTAAGGGTGTTACCTATGTCGAGGCGGTGTCTGAGGATCATCAGTTGGATGATATTTTTTTGGCGATGAGCACTGGCTCTGTTGAAGATGGCGATCGACGACTGATTTTGGTGTTGGCGGACAGCGCCCGCCAGCAGCAAGCGGAGGGCAGTGCGGATCGCTATCTGGTGATGGAGAAGGGTTATCGCATCGAAGGTATTCCCGGCCAGAATGACTATCAAATCACCCACTTTGAGCAGTACGGTTCGCGGCTTGAGGAAGGCCAGCCGGTCACCCGAAAAACCAAGGTCGACACAGTAGCGACCGGTTTGCTGTTGGGTTCAGATGACCCGGCGCTGCAGGCAACTCTGCAGTGGCGACTGTCGATGCCATTGATGTTGCTGGTGGTGACCATTTTGGCAGTGCCGTTGAGTCGCACCAATAATCGCCAGGGTCGCTATGGCAAATTGCTGCCGGCCATTGTGCTCTATTTCACTTATCTGGTTGCACTGAATGCCATGCGCGGGGCAATTGAATCCGGTGCTGTGTCGGCTGCTGTGACCATGCTGCCGGTGCATGCTTTTTATCTTGCGGTTGGGGTGATGTTGATGCGATCAGGTGGGCCCAACAGGCGCCAGTCCCAGATTAAGAATGCCGGGGTGAGCTCATGATGAGACGGCTTTCCTGGCATGTTGGCGTCACCGTGTTTGGCGCCATCGCGGTTGCGCTGGTGGTGTTGGTTGGGCTCGATGCGGTGG
The DNA here is from genome assembly GCA_023255165.1 of Porticoccaceae bacterium. Lineage (GTDB taxonomy): Bacteria > Pseudomonadota > Gammaproteobacteria > Pseudomonadales > Porticoccaceae > HTCC2207. The sequence goes on from JALRJD010000311.1 coordinate 1,011, forward strand.
GTGCGATTATCGATGAGTCTGGCGATATTCGACTTAACTATCTGTTCGTTGATGTGCTGATTTATGTCGGCACATTGCTGCCGTCGCGGATCTATGAATATATTCCGTTTGCCTCATTGATTGGTTGCTTGATCGGGCTCGGTCTGCTGGCCGGCAATAGCGAGGTGATTGTGATGCGCGCGGCGGGGGTGTCGCCGCTGCGGATTGTTGGGTTTGTGCTTAAGCCGGTGCTGGTTTTTATTGTTCTGGCGATGACCATTGGCGAATATTTTTCGCCCTATCTGGATCAGCTTGCCGAGGGGCGACGCGAGTATTTGCGCAAAGGCGAAAGCGCGCAGGATTCCACTTCCGGATTGTGGAACCGCGAGGGCAATCAGTTTATGCAGTTCAATGTGGTGTTCCCTGGCGGCGTTGTGTACGGCGTGACCCGTTATCAGTTTAATGACCAACGGCAGATTGAAGAGGCGAGTTTTGCGTCGCGGGCGACCTTTAATGCCAGTGAGGGTTATTGGATTGAAGAGAATGTGTCGGTGACGCGTTTTCTGGATAATCGCACGGAGAAGGAGAAATTGGTGACGCGGCGTTGGGATTCGGAGTTAACGCCGGAGGTGTTGTCGCTGAATATTC
>JALRJD010000011.1 GCA_023255165.1 Porticoccaceae bacterium
AAAGAAAAGAAAGATTACAGCTATTTGGCAAGTGTTGAAGTCAGTAAAACTGATGGCGCGGATATCATCATAGAGAGTGATGGGCAGAGTCTCCTAGACTTTATTACAGGCACAAATGTTTCAAATGCGCCAGGAGGTTTGAGTTTGGAGAGAAACAATCTTGATTTCCGATTTCAGGGCGATTACAAAAAGCTGAGATTGAGAGCTGGCGGCCAAATACGAGATGACTGGGGTGATGGCGCGGGACCTGCAGAGACACTGAACCCGACTAATAGGTTTTCCAGCAAACGTTTTAATATCGATTTAACTTATACCGAAGAAGAGCTGTTTGATAATACGTCAATGGAAATTCAAACCAGCTACTTCGATACCTCGCAGGAAGTGGAAGGCGATTTTATTCTCTACCCCGCAGGTTCCACCGGGCCGTTTCTGGATCCCTTTGGCGCGCCCATTTTTCCACCTTTCCCTGATGGTGTGATTGGCAATCCGGAAATTTTTGAAAATCACACGCGCTTTGGTTTGCGTCTGGATCATAAAGGCATTGCCAAACACCATATCACTGTTGGTGGCGGCTATTACCACGGCGAGATTAACAAGATTACCGAGACCAAAAACTTTGGTATCAACCCGGACACGGGAATGTTTATTCTGCCCGGCGAGCCATTGGTCGATGTATCCGATACGCCCTTTGTGTTTCTGACCGAAGACGGCCGTGATAATAAGTATCTGTTTTTCCAGGATGTCTGGTTGCTGGCCAATGATTGGGAGCTGACTGCAGGTGTTCGCCACGATGACTACTCGGATTTTGGTGGCACCACCAATCCCCGTCTGGCGCTGGTCTGGTCAACCAGTTACACCCTGACCACCAAGTTTCTCTATGGCGAGGCATTTCGCGCGCCTTCATTTGCTCAGACGCGGGCAATTAATAACCCGTTGATTCAGGGCAATCTCGATCTTAAACCAGAGCAGATCACCAGTTATGAGCTGGCATTTGATTATCGTCCCACCTATGCGCTCACATTGATCGCCAACTTTTTCTACTACGACTGGACCGATATTATTCAGTTTATTCCGGATGCCAATGGCAGTACTCGCACGGCACAGAATGCCGGCGAGCAGACTGGTCATGGCGCGGAGTTTGAAGCGGTTTGGGAAGTCAACGATGATCTGACGGTGACTGGCAATTTCGCCATGCAGAAATCCACCGATGAACGGATCGAAGCGCCCGCGGCAAAGTCTCCGGAGAAGCAGTTTTATCTGCGTGTTGACTGGAGCCTGCCTGAGGAGTGGCGAATCAATATGCAGGCCAATTGGGTGATGGATCGCAATCGCATCAGTGGTGATCTGCGTCCACCTGTGGACGATTATCTGTTGGTGGACCTGTCGCTGCGCAAAGGCTTTAGAAACTCATTTGAAGTGGCGCTGACATTGAACAACCTGTTTGATCGGGATGCCCGCGAGCCGAGCCCCAATTCCGATCCATTTCCGTTTATTCCCAACGATTTACCACTGGCGGGAAGAGCGGTTTTGGGCGAGATTCGTTACAGTTTTTGATCTACCCTTAGAGGGTGCGGCAGTAACATTAAGGCTATACATTAAAAAAGTTATAAAGGCAGTACAGGAGGTAGTGCTATAAAAATTCCAGGGATTTTCAGGGTATGGATAACTGCTTCTGCCGCAGTGTCTCTCTGTTTCAGTATCACTGTTAACGCTGCTGAACTGGTGGTTATCTATCCCCAGGTACGGGAGCCTTTTGCCCGGGTCTTTGAGGAGATTGTTCGCGGCGCTGAGGATGGCTATCACGAGAGCCCGCAACCACAAAATGCCGGCCAGCAGAGCACCCAGCGAGTCTCAATGGATGAAAACCAATCTCCGGTCGACTTTATCCATGTTCTCGATCAGGCGTCGCCGGTTCTGGTGTTGGGCAACAGGCTGGCGGGCGAGGTCTCGGCGCACAATCCGGAACACAAAGTGATTGTCGGTGCGGTCAGCACTGAATATAGCAATGTGTTTGGCATTACCCTGACGCCGGGTTTCAAAGTTATTGCCAACAAGCTTTCGGCTCTGGTTCCCGCGGTGAGAACAGTGCATGTTGTGGTTGGATCAGAAGCGGATCGGGTTGAATTTGAAACCGCCGCCAAGGTGTTTGCCCAGCGCGGACTCAGCCTGGTTGTGCATCCGGCCAGCGATATCCGCTCGGCGGCGGCAATTTATCGCGGTCTGACCAAACAGCTGAATGAAGATGATGCGGTTTGGATTCTGCCCGATGGTTCATTTGTTGGCGACGCGATGTTGTCGATTCTGCTGCAGGCTTCCTGGGAAAAGCACTTTGTGGTGTTTTCGTCAAACCCGGTGCATGTTAAACGCGGCGCGCTTTTTTCAATTTATCCGAATAACTACAAGATGGGTTTAAGCCTTGGGCGCCTCGCCCAAGAGGTCGCTTCAGGCCGTGTTCCGCAACGCCAGATGCAGCCGCTGGATGATGTTTTTGTCGCCGTCAATGGGCGCACGGGCAACCATCTTGGCATTAATTTCACTGAAGATGTGCTCAGGCATATCGATGTAGTGTTACCGGCGCGGTGATCGACTATGCCAAGGCTGAAGAAACTCGGATTCGATAAATTACGCTTTAAAAGCCAGTTGTCGCTGGTTTTTATCGTCGGCATTGTGCTGTTGGCGGCTTCCACATCGGTGATGGTGAGCAAGATATCCAGTTCGATTATCGAAACCCACGAGGTTCGTCAGGGCATGCAGGTAACCGAATCGCTGGCCCGCCGCAGCGAGATTGCACTGTTGTATCAAAGCCCGGAAGCGGCCAGTGATATCGCCGAAAATGCAATGAATTTTCCCGGTGTAAAAGGCATTGTTATCGAAACCGAGAATGCGGATGTGCTGTTTGCAACCGGCGCGGATTTTGGTGGTCAGAGCCTTGTGGCAGAGGTTCCTGATGCCACTGTCGATCTCAACACCCCACCCAGCACAGAACTCGCTACCCAGCTTATGGTGATGCCGCCTGTTCCAAAAAAGTCGCTGGGGCCAAAAGCCACCGAGCTGAGTTTGATGGATGAAAACGACAACCTGTGGCAATTCTCCGCACCGGTCTATGCCAGCAGCACTGATGAATCGCGGGTTTTGGAGTCCGCCGACCAGGAGGCAATTCTGCTCGGTTATATCACCGTCCTGATGGGCAAGGATACTCTGCACCTGATGCAGCAGAGCACATTGCGCAACAATATGATGGCCTCGTTTTTAGGTGCGATCATTCTGCTGTTGGTGTTGCTCTATTTTTCCCGCCGTTTGACTCGCCCGATTGAACGCCTGTCCGAGGTGATGAAAAGAGCCCAGCAGGGCGAAGAAAAAATCCGTTCTGAAATTGAAGGGCCGGTCGATATCAGCGAAATGCAGCATTCATTCAACCGCATGATGCAGGTGCTTGAAAACCGCCGCCGCGATCTGAAGCGGGCGATGAAAACCGCACTGATGTCGGCGGAGATGAAGGTTGAGTTTGCCGCCAATGTCACCCATGAGTTGCGCACGCCGATGAATGCGGTGCTGGGTATGCTGGATCTGCTGCTGACCATGGGCCTGAGTCTCAAGCAAAAAGAGTATGTGCAGACAGCCAAGTCGTCGGGTGAAAATCTGCTCTCACTGATCGATGATATTTTAAATTTCTCGGAGGCCAATTCCGGAAAAATCAGCATTACCCACCGCGACTACCAGCTTCATGAGAGTCTCGATGAACTGGTCGGATTACTCTCCAGCACTGCGCTGAAAAAGCATCTCAATATTGGTTACATCATTGATGACGATGTGCCCCTGGCATTGCATGCCGATGGCGAACGCATTCGTCAGGTGCTGATCAATCTCGCAGGCAATGCGATCAAGTTTACCGACAGCGGCGAAGTGTCGATTCATGTCAGTGTTCAGGATAATCCCTCATCCGCTACGCCCGATGCCAAGACCGGTTCTGACCAGTATGCTCCGGGTTCGATGGTGCGGCTCAAGTTTGTGGTCAAGGATACCGGCATTGGTATTGCGGCTCATGATCAGTCGCGAATTTTTGATGCCTTT
>JALRJD010000123.1 GCA_023255165.1 Porticoccaceae bacterium
TAATTTCAATATCCGCAGAGAGCGGCTCATTGAGCGATGAATTAACACTGATTTCACCCAGGCCCACAGCAAAGGCCAGCGGCGCCGCCAACAACATTGGCAGCATCAACGCCGGAAATAACTGCGCGCGGCGCAGGCGACAAAAGCTGGAGAGAGTAAAAGCGGGCTGTTTCGAGCGTGAGAATATAAGACGGGCAAAAAGAGATGACCACTTCCGAGTTGTCATAACAGATTCCTATTCAAGACTTTTTAGACAGTTGCTGTGGATAGTGGCTAACAGTAAATGTTTAGCCGCTATCCTGCAATAAAAGCAAAAGCTAATAACCCTTAAGTTTTAGCACAGTTTCGCGGCAATTATCCCCAAACGCGCCCAATCCGCAAAGTCTTGAACCGGCAAATGATTACTGCTCAATCACAATGCGCAGCATTCGGCGCAGCGGCTCCGCAGCACCCCACAACAACTGGTCACCCACAGTAAAGGCTGACAGATACTGCCCACCCATATTCATCTTGCGCAGACGCCCAACCGGCACATCCAACCCACCCGTTACCGCGGCCGGCGTCAGATACTTCACCGAAGAGGCTTTGTCGTTGGCAATCACTTTGGCCCAGGGATTTGCTTCGGCCAGCATCGACTCGATATCAGCCAGCGGTACATCCTGAGTCAGCTTAATGGTTAGCGCCTGGCTGTGGCAGCGCATGGCACCAATGCGCACGCAGAGGCCATCCAGTGGAATCGGGTTGCCTTCACGACCCAAGATCTTGTTGGTTTCCGCCTGATTCTTCCACTCTTCACGGCTCTGACCGTTCTCCAGCTGCGAATCGATATAGGGCAACAGACTGCCCGCCAGTGGATAGGCCCAGTTATCAACCGGAAAGCTCTCGCTGCGCAGGGTTTCGGTTACCTGCCGATCTATATCCAGGATCGCTGACGCGGGATTGGCGAGCGTATCCGCTACAGACTCTTTTATCACCCCCATCTGGCTGATCAGTTCACGCATATTCTGCGCACCAGCGCCCGATGCAGCCTGATAGGTCATCGATGACGCCCACTCAACCAAGCCGGCATTAAACAGGCCACCGAGGGACATCAGCATCAAACTCACGGTGCAGTTACCACCGATAAAATCTTTCACGCCGTTGGCGAGGCCATCTTTCACCACACTCATATTGACGGGGTCGAGCACGATAATAGAGCTCTGTTCCATGCGCAGTGCAGACGCGGCATCAATCCAATAACCATTCCAACCGGCTTTGCGCAGCTGTGGGTAAACTTCTTTGGTGTAATCACCCCCCTGACAGGTGACGATAATATCCATCTGTTGCAGTGCTTCAATATCAAAAGCGCTCTGCAGCGGCGGTATATCCACACCCACATCGGGGCCTGCCTGGCCGGCCTGGGAGGTGGTAAAAAATATAGGTTCGATCTCCGCGAAGTCGTTTTCTTCTCGCATTCTGTCCATCAGCACAGATCCAACCATGCCGCGCCAGCCTATAATTCCTGTCTTTTTCATGTTTTAACTCTTTGTTAATTTAAAGTTTTGTGGATATGTTGTTCAGTCAATCACTGGTGTCCCATATGTAGCAAGGAAGCATCCGAGGAACCGGGACAAGTCTCTTCGACACGCTGTTCACAGGGTCGCTCCCGGCATCCATGCCTCCCGCGACACTTGGACATCCTGTCCATCGTCCCTGCGGCGTACGGTCTCAGATCCTTGTCCCGATTCCTCTCGGTCATGCTCGGTGCACAATTCCAAAAGGCTTTTCCTGTTTTTGTGTACTCCGGTCCCCGGATACGGTTCTTGTCGAACTCCGCGTCAAGGTGCGCTTTGCAGCTGCGCATCAAGGCGTCGAACACCCCATTCCCATCAAGGGTACCGGTGCTCAAGTTCTCCAGGGTGATCGGTGGCAATTCCATGGTCTAC
>JALRJD010000136.1 GCA_023255165.1 Porticoccaceae bacterium
ACATCGCGCAGGTCCACCATCGCCCGTGGAACGCTGTCCGTGCGGTGAATGACCAAGGCACGTGACAGCATTCTACGCTCAGGGTAACAGCATAGAGTGGCCGCATAAAACCACGATCAACCAAAACTACTCCGTCGGGAAATCATCCAGACATTATGAATTCGTGGGTTGCGCTCAAAGTCGGGATCCAGAGTTTGGGAAGTAATATTTTCAGCACTAAACTGCCGCGTCACCAACTCATCCATTTTGAACTTACGGAAATTATTCGAAAAAATTAACACGCCCCCCGGCGCCAATCTCGCCATTGCATTGCGAATCAAATCACCATGATCACGCTGCACATCAAGCACCGTATCCATTTTTTTGGAATTCGAAAAAGTCGGCGGATCGAGAAAAATCACATCAAACTGCTCGCCATCACCCTCAAGCCACTTCAAACAATCCGCACGCAGCAAATGGTGTTTGGCCGCACTGAGCTGATTGAGATCATAGTTGCGTTGGGCCCAATCCAGATAGGTATTAGACATATCAATGCTCAGCGACCGCGCCGCACCACCCAGCGCCGCCTGCACAGACACCGCGGCGGTATAACAGAACAGGTTGAGCAGACTCTTGCCCTTTGCCAAATCGGCCACCATGCGGCGCACCGGACGATGATCAAGAAACAGTCCAGTATCCAGATAATCCGACAGATTAAGCTCAAACCGCGCCCGCCCTTCACACCCAATCATGGTTTCGCTCGGGCCATCGTTAAAGCGTTCGTATTGGCTGTCGCCCTTCTGCCGTCGCCGCTCTTTATAGTGCACATGGCCGCGACGATCTTTGGCAAACTCTTTAACCGCCTGCTTGACCTCGGCGAAACGCTCTCTGGCAACGCGATCATCAACCGTGCTGGGCGGGGCATATTCCTGCACGTGCATAGACTCTTCGTAGATATCGACCGCCACTGCATACTCCGGAATATCGGAATCGTATAGTCGGTAACAGCTGATATCGTTTTTCTTTAACCAGCCATTGAGTTTGCGCTGATTTTTAAGCAACCGGTTGAGCACCATTGTCGCGCCCTCGGTTAGCACCTGCGCTGGGGCCGGTGTATTCAATCGCTGTTCGATTTTCGCCGACCGCGAGGTCAGTTCTTCAAACACCAGCAATTTGCAGGGAATGGTGCCGTTAAATAATTTGTACTGCTTGGTCGGAGTCAGATCTGTCTCGCGACCGAGGTCAACGTTGCCAGTAAAGACCGCGGCTTTCCAACCCTGAAAGTTTTTCTGCAGCACCGCGCCGAGTTTTTGATAGATCGGTCGCAGCCCTTCAAGATCGCCGAGGCGCTCGCCATAGGGCGGATTGGTTATCAGCAACCCATGTTCGGCGGTGGCGCGACCGAACTGGTCGATTGGTTTGTGGGCCAGACGAATATGCTCATCGAGTCCGGCTTTTTCAATATTCAAGGTGGCAAATTCCAGCACCCGCGGGTTGGCGTCGTAGCCGCGAATATCCAACTCGAGGTTTTCCAGACCATCCTGCTTGCGCTGGTGCGCTTCGTCCAGCAACGATTGCCACAGCGCCTGATCATGCTGCTTCCACGAACTAAAGCCATAGCGCTCACGGAGCAAACCGGGGGCAATATCGGCGGCCATCATGGCGCCTTCGATAATCAGGGTCGCACTGCCACACATTGGATCGAGCAGCGCCGCGCCATTGACCATCATCTCCGGCCAGCCTGCACGCAGCAGCAATGCCGCGGCGAGATTTTCCTTGATCGGCGCACTGCCCTGCCCACTGCGATAACCGCGACGGTGCAGGCTCTCGCCAGAGAGATCCAGCGACACACTTACCTGACCCTTATGCTGCCTCACCTGGATGCGGATATCCGGATCTTTGGTATCCACATTGGGCCGCTCACCCTCTTCGCGGCGGATGCGATCAACAATGGCATCCTTGACCCGCTGCGAGCCATACATGGTGTTGTCGACCAGCCGCGAGGTTCCGATAAAATCGATGGCGATGGTTTCATTGCTGGAGAAATGGGTCTCCCAGGGAATATCGTTGCACTCTTGATA
>JALRJD010000217.1 GCA_023255165.1 Porticoccaceae bacterium
CAGAATCAACTCCCGCCAGTATCAAGCCCCCTACTCTTCCGCCACAGGCAATCAGTCGTTATCAAATTTTTTATCTGAAACTACTTATCTGAAATCAGTTATCTAAAGTCAGTAATCTAGAGGAAGGACTCAATCATGAACACTCGCAAACACTTTATTCCCGCATCACTCACTGCTGCAATTGCCCTGGCAAGTGGATTGGCTGCAGCAACAGGAACCGGGGCTTCTGAAACCGGGGCCACTGCAACTGGGAACAACGAGCACAAAAGTATAGCCGCGGCCATTAAGGGCGGCAGTGCCAAACTCGAATTCCGACTGCGCCACGAAGAAGTGGATGTAGACAACGCCAGTCAGGATGAAGCCCGAGGGCTAACCCTGAGAACTCGCCTCAACTACACAACGGGTCTATATCAAGGTTTCGGCGCTACCGTCGAGATGGACAATATCACCGAGATCGACGGCAACGACTACCCCACCAGCCCGGCGCTGAAAAACAGCGGCAACTTCCCGGGCAAAAGCATTATTGCCGATCCGACCGGCACCGAGATCAATCAGGCCTATGTCAGCTACAGCTATGGCAGCACGATTGGCAAATATGGTCGCCAGCGTATCAATCTGGACAACCAGCGCTTTATTGGCGGCGTAGGCTTTCGCCAAAATGAGCAAACTTTTGATGCAGTCTCGCTTGCCCACACCTTTACCGCGGCAGACACCAAAGTCTATTACGCCCATATCAACAATGTTAACCGCATCTTTGGCGAAGATGATCCGGCGCTGAGTGATACAGACAGCAGCACAGAACTGTTCAATATCAATTACAGCGGATTCAAGACTGGTGAGCTGGTTTTTTACAGCTACCTGTTAGATGAAGAGCAGAGTGACACCCAGTACGACACCTATGGATTGCGCTTTAACGGCAAAACCAATGGCGTTGGCTATCAGCTTGAATATGCCACCCAGGATCGTGAAATGGCCTCTGGTAACAAAATGGATGCGGATTACATTCTACTCGAAGGCAGTGTCGACCTGGCCGCAGCCACCTTCACTCTGGGCTTTGAAAATTTGCAGAGCGATAACGGCAATTATGGCTTCTCTACCCCGCTGGCCACCGGCCATAAATTCCAGGGTTGGACAGACCAGTTTCTCAATACACCCAATGAGGGAATTGAGGATATTTATCTTTCTATCGGAGCCAAGTTTAACGGCGTTAAACTCCTCGCGGTCTATCACGATTTCAAAGCCGATGTCGAAAACAGTGTTGGTGATGATGATCTTGGCAGCGAGTTAGGACTGTTGGCGCTTAAACAATGTGGTGACTATACAGTG
>JALRJD010000237.1 GCA_023255165.1 Porticoccaceae bacterium
GTGGGTTGAGCTGGGCGGACCGGCGACCCTGATGGGCAGCGGTGATCTAAGTGATGCGCGCAGCTATCTCGATCTGCTGGAAAGCTGGCAACAAGGCGCCGGCCTCAGCGATTGGGCCAGCTTTCAGCTCGCGGTTGATAAACTTTATGCCGCCCCTTCGCCCGATAACAGCCTGTCGCCGACAAACAGTCACCAACCGGTTATCCAGATTATGACCATCCACAAGGCCAAGGGGCTGGAGTTTGATCATGTGATATTGCCCGGCCTAAGCCGCGGCTCGGGCTCGGATAAAAAACCGCTGCTGCGCTGGCAGCAGCATATCGATGAGTACAGTGAATCGTCGCTGATTATGGCGCCACTGGGCGCGCATGATGAAGAGGACGACAGCGTCTACCGCTACCTGAAGCGCGAGGACAATCTGAAAACCCGACTTGAGAGCACCAGAGTGCTCTATGTCGCGGCCACCCGTGCGGTGCGCAAGCTCTATTTGTGCGGCGCGGTTAAAACCGACCAAAAAAATAACTGGCAACCCAAAGGCAATAACACATTGCTAACCCCTGTCTGGCAAACCATTGAAACCGGGCTGGAACAGGGTCTCTATTCGGTGATCCAGACAGCGACCAACGAAAAGGCAGATAAAACAGAAAACAGCACCAGACCAGCGATCAGTCTGCGTCATATTCGCCGCCTTAATGTTGATTACAGTAGCGCCGTGTACAACAAAACCTGCGCCCAAAACAGTTTGTTGACTGGCGGCGGTGAAACCGCAACCGAGATTGCCAGCAACGAGGATGCCAGCCTCTCCGGTCGCGCCCGGGCGATGGGCACCGTGCTGCATCGGACACTGAAACAGATCGCCAATGAAGGAATCGACAACTGGCCATCCGCACGACTGGATCAGCTGCCAACAAGCTGGACTGCACAATTAAAAGAGCTGGGCATTCTGGCGCGACAGGATGAGCTGGGAAATCTGCTCGGCGCGGTGCAAACCATGCTTGCAGATGATCGAGGGCGCTGGATTCTGCAGCCGCATAAACAGGCTGCCTGTGAGCAGGCGCTGGGCTACCAATATAGCGACAGCGGTCGTATTGGCACGTCGGTGGTTGATCGGACTTTTGTCGACGAGACGATTGAGGGCAGCGTTCGCTGGATTATTGATTATAAATTTTCACAGCCCGCGCAAGGTGAATCGCAGGCCCAGTTCAGCCGCCGTCAGATCAGTGCCTACAGCGGTCAACTTAACCATTACGCAACACTTTATCGCAGCCTTGAGCCAAATCCGGTTCGCTGCGCACTTTATTTTCCGCAAATCCCCATGTTTATTGAGCTGGAAGCCGAATAATCTTCAAATGCCAGCGGATTTAAGTACAATAGCTCTCCTCTTTTGAACAATGTATTGGTTAGGAAATCGGACATGGATCCCCACGCTGTAGACAACATTAATATTGAACCACCAGAGGTTCTGATTACCCCCGCTGAACTGAAGCGTACAATCCCGCTGTCGGACAAAGCGCGCGCGGTAATCACCAAGGGCCGCACGGATATTGAAAATATTCTTGCGCGCAAGGACCACCGCATTTTTGTAGTGGTCGGCCCCTGCTCGATTCACGATTTGAAAGCCGCCCACGAGTACGCCAATCGACTCAAAGCGCTGGCGGAAAAAGTCGGCGATACGCTGCTGATTGTTATGCGTGTCTATTTTGAAAAGCCGCGCACCACCACCGGCTGGAAAGGTCTGATCAACGACCCATTTATGAACGACTCGTTCAAGATTACCGACGGCCTGCATATTGGTCGCCAGCTGCTGCACGATATTCTCGAGATTGGTCTGCCCACTGCCACTGAAGCACTGGATCCGATTTCACCGCAATATCTGCAGGATTTAATTGCCTGGTCCGCCATTGGGGCGCGCACCACCGAGTCACAAACTCACCGCGAAATGGCTTCCGGTCTTTCGTCTTCGGTGGGTTTTAAAAATGGCACCGACGGCAGTCTCACCGTGGCTATCAACGCGCTGCAGTCAGTGGCCAGCCCGCACCGCTTCCTCG
>JALRJD010000262.1 GCA_023255165.1 Porticoccaceae bacterium
TGCCTCAATTTCGGTCTTGCCGCGCAGTTTGGCGGCCAGTGCAATTTGCGTTTTGATGACACCAACCCGGAGAAAGAAGACGACGAATATGTTCAGGCGATTATTGAAGATGTGCGTTGGCTGGGTTTTAACTGGGCCGGCGAGCCGCGGTTTGCCTCCGACTATTTTGACCAGCTCTACGACTGGGCCAAGTATCTGATTAACCAAGACAAGGCTTATATCTGCGAGTTGAATGCCGAACAGATGCGCGAGTATCGCGGCACTCTCACCGAGCCGGGCAAAAATAGTCCGTACCGGGAACGCCCAGCGTCAGAGAGCCTTGAACTGCTGGAGCAGATGAAAATCGGCGCCATCGACGAGGGCACCATGACCCTGCGGGCAAAGATTGATATGGCCTCGCCCAATATCAATATGCGCGACCCGGTTATGTATCGCATTAAAAAGATGCCTCATCACCGCACCGGTGACAAATGGAATATTTATCCTTCATACGATTTTGCCCACGGTCAGGAAGATGCCATCGAAGGCGTCACCCATTCGGTGTGCACACTGGAATTTGCCGCCAACCGGCCGCTGTATGAGTGGTTTACCCAAAATCTGCCACTGCCGACCGTGCCCCATCAGTACGAGTTTGGTCGCCTCAACCTCAGTTACACCATGACCAGCAAGCGCAAACTCAAGCAGCTGGTTGATGAAAAACATGTGGATGGCTGGGATGACCCGCGCATGCCAACCCTCTCCGGGCTGCGTCGCCGCGGTGTCTCCGCGGCCTCTCTGCGCGAGTTTTGCGACAGTCTGGCGGTGGCGAAAACTGACGGCGTGGTCGATGTTGCCCAGTTTGAACACTTTATTCGCGAAGACCTGAACAACAACGCAATGCGTGCCATGTGTGTGCTCAATCCGCTCAAGGTAACCTTGGTTAACTATCAGCAGGGCAAAGAAGAGATGCTTAGCGCGGCGGGGCACCCCAATCGCGACGATCTGCCTCAGCGCGAGCTGCCGTTTGGCCGCGAGCTCTATATTGATCGCGAGGACTTCAATGAAGACAGCAGCCTGTCGCGCAAGAAATTCAAACGCCTGGTGCTCGGCGACTATGTGCGCCTGCGCAGTGGCTATGTGATTCGCGCCGATGAAGTGGTGAAGGATAGCAGCGGCGAGATTATTGAGCTGATCTGCTCCTATGTGCCAGGCACGGTGGGTGAAGATCCCCCGGAGGGCATCCGTCCACGCGGCGTTATTCACTGGGTGTCGGCGAGCAACTGTGTCGACTGCGATCTCTATCTCTACGACCGGTTGTTCGATGTTCCGGCGCCTGGCGCAGGTGAGGAATCGCTGCTTGAGCAGCTTAATCCGGAGTCGCTGCGAATTGTCCGGAGCGGCAAGGCGGAGTTGGGGCTGGCGGCGGCAAAAGTCGGCGAGCATTATCAGTTTGAGCGCGAGGGCTATTACTGCCTGGATGGTAAATACAGCACTGCGGAGAAGTTGGTTTTTAACCGGACTATTGATTTGCGCTAAAGGCTTTTGATTTGCGCTAAGGGCTTTTAACTTCCGCTAAGGGCTTTTAATT
>JALRJD010000299.1 GCA_023255165.1 Porticoccaceae bacterium
ATTTGCTACGTTAAAAACTGATATTTTCAAGATAAAAGAAAATTTAGACTTAAAAATAGAAATATCTGCTCCAATAGAATTAAAAGAACTTTATATCGAATCAATCTTTAGGCTTCCCTTCAATTTTGAGATTACTTTTGAAGAGCATGAAGATTCTCTGGAATTTATCCAGTGCAAACTGATTGCGCGAGATAGCTGAACGAAAAATTACTGATCAGACTCCAGCGCCCTGATCAGATCGGTAAACTCAGTACTGTTTTCCGGGTTGAGCTCAACCAACAGGCGATGCGCTTCAAGAACCTGCCGACGAATTTCATCCACTTCCGTGTCCACTGTCGCGATGCTGTGAAGCTTGCCGTTGGTTTCCGGCACCTCTTGAAAGATATCAAACAGATCATTAAAACCCATGCAATCCAGGGTGCGCAGAATGCTCGGATTCTGGCAAAACACCTGCACATCAAGGCCGTATTCCTTGCGGCAGTGTAGCCCCAACTTGGCCATCAATCCGAGGGTGGTGCTGTCGAGCCCTTCGGCTTCAAGCATATCGACAACCACTTTGTTGACCTCGCTGCGGCCAAAGATTGTTTCCATATAACGATTTAATGAGCCACAGAGCGTAACCCGAACATCGCCAATAAACTTGATCAGGTAATTACCTTCTTCATCGGAAACCAGAATTTTCCCAACGCTCACTCTAAAAACCTCTGGTCAGCAGCAGCACTGAAATATCGTCCTGGGGATCTTCGATATAGTCGATAAACAGCGCTTCTTTTAATTTGTCGATAGTCCCGGAACAGGTGGCCAGATACTTGAGCAGGGTCTGCTCCTTGTCGGCGATCTGCTTGTCTGGCACCAGATCAAATACACCATCGGATAACAACACCAGCGCAAAGGATTCCGGCAGAGTAATCTCTTCCACGGTCCAGGTGGCATCTTCAAAAATACCCGCGGGCTTGCCTTTGCCCGGCAAAAAACGCGCCTCGCCGTCAGTAATAATAATCGGCGACGGCTGCTGCGCACCCACCACATAGCGCAGCTTGCTGGTTTCGGTGTCCAGTGAGCCGGCGACGATGGTCAGATGTTTGCCCAACCCGGTAGCCAGCAGTTGCGCGTTAATCGATTCCACCAGCCCTTCTGGTGCCTGGGCCAGAGCAACATAATCTTTCTCGGCCTGATGACGGCGAATCACACGGCCGATCATAAAGCGCAGCAACACAGTCACAAAGGCGGACGATGCGCCATGTCCGGAAACATCGGCGAAATAAAACAGCAGGTAGCGACCGAGCACAAAATTGTAGCCGACAAAGTCGCCACTTAAATAGAGCGACGGTGTGATCGAATGGGAAATTTCATAGTCGCCAAATCTCAGCGGACTCTCGGGCATCAGACTCTTCTGTACTTCAAGACCGGCGAGCTGATCCTGCTTTAACAGGCGCAGACTCTCTTGCAAATCCTGATTGGTCTGCTCGAGTTCGGTGCGGTAGAGGCGTTTCTGCATGCGTGATTCGGCGAGAATATCGACCCGCTCGAAGATCGACCCTACCTCATCGGCACCGCTTTCAGGGAAGACTACATCGGCAACCCCGAGGCGAAAATACTCGGCAATCTGACGGCTGTTTTCCGAACTGAGGGCGATAATAACCAGGAATTCATGGGCCAGCGTTTTCAGTTGTCGGCGCTGATCAATCGTGTCGGTGGGTGCATTTTTGGCGCTGATGATAACCCGCTGCAGCAGCGTTTCATCAGATCGGGCGCGGATGGCCTCTATATTTTTTACCGCAGTCAACTCACATCCAAAGCTTTGGAGGCTGTGACTTAAGCCCTGAAGTTCAGGTTCTTCTTCGCCGAGGAAGAAGATCAGGCCTGACAGTGTTTTCATACTAATCCGGCTTTCGCGGGTTACAGTTAAGCGCGTAAAACGGCGCTTCCGTTTTTGTAATTATTGGCCCAGGCAATCAGCTTAGTCAACTTTCGACTAGTAATCTTCGAAGTCACCAAAGTCATCCTCAATAGCGCCGTCATTGACCAGGTATCGGCTGCGCTGCAGATAGACATCGCGCACAAACAGATATTTATCACCGGAAATAATGTCATCCACTTCCAGCAGCTCGGTTCTGGTGTTGAGCAGATCCAGTGCTCTGGCGGAATTTCGGGCTCTGACATCTTCGACGTAAGTGAGCGGATTGGTCAGACTGTCTATAAATTTGCTCGGCGCATCTCTCAATGTGGAGGGACCAAACAGTGGCAACATCAGGTAAGGGCCCTCGCCCACTCCCCAGACCGCCAGCGTCTGGCCAAAATCTTCACCGTCGCTTTTGCTGATACCTGCGCGCGTGGCAACGTCAAACAGTCCACCGACACCGATAGTCGAGTTAATCAGAAAACGTCCACTGTCATGGCCGGCCTGCTTGAATTTTCCCTGCAACAGATCGTTGACTACATTGGTAATCTCATCGAGGTTGTCGAAGAAGTTGCCTATGCCCCGCTCCAGGGGATCGGGCATCACCTTGGTGTAGGCCACGGCAACCGGACGCAACGCATAGTGGTCAAGACGCTCATTGACGTAAAAAATATCGCGATTAAGGGTTTCGAAGGTATCTTTTTCTTCCGTATGGAGCTGATCCTGAACTTGAGTCTGATCTTGCTCCTGAGCCAGCGCGCCAAACGACAAGAAAACCAGACCCACCGCCATCTGTTTTAACAGCAGCCGACTGGACAGATTGAAAGGTAAAAACTGCATGGATTGCTCTTTGATTATTTGCCTTATCCGAAGGTCGCTATATTACTGCTCAAATAACCCGACGTACACTCTGGAATCCATCTCGATGGGGAAAATTATTTAAATCCGCAGATAATATGCTTGTCCTGCAGTCTCTTTAGCAGATCGGCGCCAAATTCAAGCAGCGCTTCGGGGTTGGAATAGTGCGACTCGGCGGCCAACTGTAACAGCGCCTCTTTTCCATTGGGGCCGTTATCTTTATGACTATCTGGCGCAAGAATTTCCAACAGCCGCTGGGTCACCAGATTGATCTCCATAAAGCCCACCTGCATCTGTCGATTGCGGTAAACAACAAGGTGAGTCACTTCAGGCTGTCGCGGTTGAAAGTCGGGGCCGATCTTATGCACCGGAAACTGATAGCTAAATGACCAGGCCAGCGGCGAAACCACAGGGCAGTCAGCGAGCAGATCACCATCGGCAGCAACCGCCGGAAATTCCAGTGGTGACACATCCAGTGCCAACTCAACCCATTCATAATGGGCCAGCTCCAGCAGAAACGGCTGGTCTTGCGGCCGCGGAATTCGCTCAGCCTGCAGATAGCGCAAGAACTCACTACCAATCTCCAAAAAGTAGGGGCTGTGACTCTGATGGCGGTGGACAAAATCTCGCACCATGGCCGTCCAATAGTCTGGGCTGACAATCGACTTAAGCGCCGGAAAGCCGCTGGCAATAAATGACTCAATATTATTGAAAAATAAGCGTCTGTAGATTTCAAGACGGCGGTCTTCTATGCCCTCTGGCGCGGGGTTGGTTTCAGGGTTGCGAATATGCGCGGCGAGCTGAAACTGGGTGCGCTGAAAGGAGTGCAATGGGATGCTCTGAGTCATGTTTTTCATCAGGGGCTGCTCACGCGATCCGTAATTGATCGTTTTTGACCTGGCTGTTAAGGCTACTTTGAGAAGTCTGGTTCTGTGCTCTTTTTTGGCAGGCTCTGATCTGATCCACCTCGGCGAGCAACTCCTCTAGCGGTGGGATATTAAAGTCCCGCTCCAGCAGCGTTGGAAACACACCGTATTGATCATAGGCCGCGTCTAACAGTTGCCACACCGGGTCGATCACATCGGCGCCATGGGTGTCGACACGCAGATCTTCGGCTTCCCAATCATGGCCGGCAATATGGCCATAGGCGATGCGCTCGCCCGGCAGCCCGGCTAAAAATTCAAAGGGGTCATAATGATGGTTGATGCTGTTGACATAGATATTGTTAACATCGAGCAGCAGGTTGCAATCGGCCTGGTCGAGCACCGCATTGAGAAATTCAAGCTCCGACATCTCTTGCTGCGGCGCGGCATAGTAAGAGACATTTTCCATGGCGATACGCTGGCCGAGGAAATCCTGAATCTGCGTGATTCGCTGTGCCACATAGTCCACTGCCTCTGCGGTAAACGGGATGGGCATCAGATCGTAGAGATGGCCGCTATCACTGCAAAAACTCAGATGCTCGCTGTAACAGCGTATTGAGTGTTCCGCCATAAACGCCTTGATGGCCCGCAGCAGATCCCAGTCCAGAGCCGAGGGCGAGCCGATCGACAGCGACAGACCATGAATAACAAAAGGAAACTTTTCAGTGAATTGTCTGAGGGTTGCGCCATAACGACCGCCGACGCCGATCCAGTTTTCCGGCGCAACCTCCATAAATTGAACCTGTTCAGAGGACACTGAAGCGAGCGACTCGCAGATTGACCGTCGCAACCCCAGACCCGCCCCCTGAACAGGGTAGTGCTGCTTCATCCGCCGGCCATCCAATTCACTAGGCCAAACGTCTGCGAAACAGCGAAGACAGATGGTGCATTACTTGTCGCCACCACATTTGCCTTCGGTTTTGGCTTTATCTTCGCCACACTTTCCCTCGGCTTTGGCTTTATCTTCACCGCATTTACCTTCATGGGCTTTGGCTTTACCTTCACCGCATTTGCCCTCACCGCATTTTCCTTCGTGGGCTTTGGCTTTGCCTTCGCCACATTTGCCCTCACCGCATTTTCCTTCGCTTTTACCTTTGCCTTCACCGCATTTACCCTCGGCATCAGCAGCGGCCAGATTGTAGCCAGAGCGCAGTTCGTCTGCCTGGAAGGGGTTTTCAGCGGCTGAGGCCGCCGAGGCCAGAGCCATGGTTGAAAGCGCAGTGGCTGCAACAAATGCTGAACCAATCGCGGTGGCAAGGGGGTTGGTGTTGTGTTTATTCATTCGACTTTCTCCTTTATTGGCAATGTGCCAGTTTATTTTCCATTTATCTCATCCCGAACGGAATTGAGACCGCTATTCTGACCCAGCTTCGAATCAGAAGTTTCACCGCCGCCCAGGTTTTTGCTCGATGCGATTTAACCAGCCTGAACGCGGAAGCGTTTTAACTGCTCAGCAATTTCCGCCCAGCGCTTTTGCAGTCGTTTCAGGGAGACCGGAACGCGGGTCTTCAACTGCTGGGCAAACAGCGACACGCGATATTCTTCGATCAACCAACAGTACTCTAGCAGAGCCGCCTCCAGTTCGCTGGATAATGGCTGATCCTCAACCAGCGCGTCCTTGCATGGGGTCAATAAACTGCCAATCTCGGCGATATAATCGCGATCTTTGCTCTGCTGTATGCTCAGCTTTTCGAGACGCACCTGAACCGCCCTGATATAGCGCGGATATTGGCCGACGATCTCAGCACTAAGGCCGTGCAATGTCTCTGTGGCAAACAGCCAGTCGAGCTGCTTGCGGATATCCTCCGCCGCATAGATCGCCGGCAAACCGAGCTTGCGCAGCTGTTTCTGCAGTTCATGCAACACCGGCAACAGTGATTCGATAACCGCGGCGTAATCCTGGGCCAGCCCGACCACTTTGCCGATCCCCTGCTCCCAGGCCTGATCAAACTGTTGTCGATCCCGGACAACCGTTTGATCTTCAGTCTGGACCGAGAAGATCGCCTGTTGAAAAGCGGCGCTGATCAATGCATCAACCAGTTTTTGACGCTCACCAATTTTGGCGGCGGTCAGAGCAAGTTCTCTACCGCGCAGCAGATGTTTATTAAGATATTTAACCTGCTCGCGACCACGCAGCAGGGCCAGACGCAGCTGGCCCTGGCGACTTACCTTCTCCGCCTGCAGCGGGTTGTCCATCACTTCAAGGGCCACCGAATCTCCGCAGTCGCGCAGCGCCGGCCAGGCTTTTATGCTGATGCCACTATGATCCAGCGCCACCTCTTGGGGCAGCTCGTCAAAGTCCCACTCAGTGATTCCCTGCCGCGAGGCACTCCGGTCTGCGGCCTGTTCCAACCCTTCGCTGATCTGTTGTTTAAAGTCGCGCTGCAACTGCTCAAGGCTGCGCGCCATGGCGATAATGACGCCATGTTCATCCTCGAGCACAAAATTCATCCGATACCAGTTGTCGAGACTCTCAGGTCGCCACTGTTCGGGGTCGATGGCGAGACCACTGACACCCCGCAAATGTTCCGCCAGCACCTCGGTCAATGGGCGATCCTGGGGTTTAACCTTGCGTAAAAAAACATCCACATAATCGGGCACCGGCACAAAATGGCGGCGCGTCTGCTTGGGCAGGCTCTTGACCAGGGCAACACACTTATCTCGCAACATGCCCGGCACCAGCCACTCGAAAATGTAACGTGGCAGCTGGTGCAACAGCGCCAGCGGTACCACCGCACTAACACCATCTTCCGGGTGGCCGGGCTGAAAATGGTAGCGCAACTGATAGCTGATGCCCTGCCAACTGATACTTTCGGGAAACTGCGCCTGCTCCTCTTCAGAGAGGCCGCGCAACAGCAGATACTCTTTGTCCAGCATTAACAGTTTTGGGCTCTTCGCCTCAGCCTGTTTGCGCCATTTTTCAAAAGCCGGCAGGTTGTAAATACCCTCGGGAACACGCTGATCATAAAAATCGAAAATCACCTGCTGCTCAGCCAATAGGTCACGGCGGCGAAAACGGTCTTCCAGAGCCTGCAGCTCCTCAACCAGTTTGTGATTGTGATGATAAAAATCACCTTTACCGCGATAGCCCTCTTCCACCAGCGCCTGCTGGATAAAGACATTGCGTGCCTCCACCGGCGCCACCTGACCGTAAACACGATTTTTGTTTTCGACAATGCTGAGGCCAAACAATGTCTGGCGCTCTTTAGCCATCACCTGGCCGGATTTTTTATTGTAAAACGGTTCGCTGTAGCTCTTTTTCACCAGGTGCGCCGCCAGTGGCTCGAGCCAGTCGGAGTCTATCCTGGCGACGGTGAGCGCAAACTGTTTACTGGTCTCCATCAACGAGCCGGCCATCACCCACTTGGGTGGCTTTTTGCTCAAACCAGAGGCGGGAAAGATAAAAAATTTGCGATTGCGGGTACCGAGATATTCCCATTTATCCTGCAGAATACCGACCTGCCCGAGCAAACCGGCAAGCAGCGAGCGATGCACTGCATCGGCTTCGGCAGGCTGACTGTTATTGCTGAGCTTCAGCCCCCTGCAGGCAGTGTGCACCTGATGGTGCAGGTCGCGCCATTCGCGCATACGCAGATACGAAACATAGTTGGCTTTGCAGTAACGACTAAATTGATTGCCCGACAGCTGCTGGCGCTGCTCCTCAAAGTGACGCCATAAATTGAGTAGCGAGAGAAAGTCGGAATTGGGTTCCTGCCATTTTTTGTGGCTCTGATCGGCGGCCTGCTGTTTGTCTGCCGGGCGCTCTCTGGGGTCCTGGATACTTAACCCGGTGGTGATAATCATCACTTCGGCAAGGCAGCCGTTGTCGGCGGCCTCAAGCAGCATTCTCCCAAAGCGCGGGTCGAGGGGAATATTCACCAGCCGTTTGCCAAGCTGGGTCAGCTTGCCATCACTGGTTACCGCCTGCAGTTCTTCCAGCAGTTTAAAACCATCGCTGATCATGCGCTGATCAGGGGGATCAACAAAGGGGAAGTTGCGGATATCGCCGATTCGCAGGTGCAGCATTTGCAGAATGACCGCGGCGAGATTGGTGCGCACTATTTCCGGATCGGTAAACTCCGGGCGAGCCTGAAAATCCTCTTCCGAGTAGAGCCGGTAGCAGACCCCTTCCGCCACCCGACCGCAGCGCCCGGCGCGCTGATTGGCGCTGGCTTGGGAGATTGGTTCAATCGGCAGACGCTGCACCTTGGTGCGAAAGCTATAACGCGAGACACGGGCGCGACCGGTATCAATCACATAACGAATACCGGGGACCGTCAGCGAGGTTTCCGCGACATTGGTGCTCAGCACAATACGTCGGCCACGGTGCGGAGCAAAGATTTTGCTCTGCTCGGCCAGACTGAGCCGCGCATAGAGCGGCACCACTTCGGTGTGGGGCAGTTGGGCGCGCTTAATGGCCAGATTCACTTCACGAATTTCACGCTCGCCGCTGAGAAAGACCAGCACATCGCCCTGCTTTTGATTACCGTGAATATCCTGCAGGCAGTCGACAATCATCTGATCGCGATCGCTCTCCAGTTCATCCGGGTGGTTGTAGATAACCTCGACCGGAAAGCTGCGCCCGGTAACTTCCACCACCGGCGCGTCATTAAAATGCGCGGAGAACTTGGCTACATCAATGGTTGCCGAGGTGATAATGATTTTCAGATCAGGCCGTTGCGGCAACAGATTTTTCAGATAGCCGAGTAGAAAATCGATATTCAGGCTGCGCTCGTGAGCTTCATCGATAATCAATGTGTCGTAGGCGCTGAGAAAGCGGTCGCGCTGAATCTCGGCCAGCAAAATGCCGTCGGTCATCAGTTTGATCAGGCTGTTGGGTGAGCTCTGGTCGGAGAAGCGCACCTGGTAGCCCACCACTCCGCCCAGCTCCACCTTGAGCTCTTCAGCAATACGGTTGGCGACGGTGCGCGCGGCAATACGTCGCGGCTGGGTATGGCCAATCAAACCGCGTACGCCGCGCCCGGCCTGAAGGCAGATTTTCGGAAGCTGAGTCGTTTTACCCGATCCGGTTTCGCCGGCAACCACAATCACCTGATGTTTGCTCAGCAGATCAGCAATCTCATCGGCGCGAGCGCTGACAGGCAGTTCAGGGTAACTAAGAGCCGGGATACTCTGCTGGCGGCTTGAGCTGCGCGCCTGGGTTTGCAACAGCCCGGCGTGCCATCGCTGCCAGGCGTCGGTTATATCATTGCCACGCTTCTGCTGTTGTTGCAGCTCATTTAACTGGCGGCGCAAACGATAGCTGTCGCGAGTACTCGCGGTCTGCTCAAGCAGTTGCTGAAGTCGCTGAAAGTCCTGCTGACCACTGGGCAGGTCGGGCGTTTGTTGATCTGTCATCAAAAGCTGTCAGTCGCCGCTGCTCATCCACACACAGTTGCCGCTGTTTTTGGCAATCGCGTCGAGCTTCTGCTGATGCAGTGCCAGCTCTTCATCGCTGGGCCTGACCACCCGCAGTGGTGGCCGATTGTCGGGCAGACGGCGAATGCCACTGTGGCTGCTGACCTCACCGCTGTCGGAAGATTGCTGATCACTGATATTGAGGTTGACCTGACCGCCGGTCATCAGTAGATAGACGTCGGCGAGAATCTCCGCATCCAGCAGTGCGCCGTGCAGATCCCGCTGCGAGTTGTCGACGCCATAGCGTTTGCACAGGGCGTCGAGGTTATTTTTTTGCCCTGGGTGTTTTTGTCGCGCCAGCGCCAGGGTATCGATAATCCGACAGCTGCTTTCAATTTCCTGATAGGTTCCGCCGAGCTTGGCAATTTCATGATTGATAAAGCCAACGTCAAACGGCGCATTGTGAATAATCAGATCGGCGCCATCGACAAACTCGAGAAATTCGCGCGCAACTGACGCAAACAACGGTTTATCCTGCAGAAATTCATCGCTGATACCGTGCACTTCCATGGCGCCCTCATCGACCTTGCGCTGCGGATTGATATATTGGTGATAGTGGCGACCGGTCAATTTGCGACCGACCAGCTCGACACAACCAATTTCAATAATGCGATGATCCTGGGATGTTTCCAGGCCGGTGGTCTCTGTATCCAGAACAATCTGTCTCATGGTTTCTGCTGCTTATAGAATCGGGTTTAAGGTTAACATTAGAGCTCGTCGATACCGCGGTTGGCCAACTGGTCGGCGATTTCATTTTCGGCGTGGCCACTGTGACCTTTCACCCAGTGCCAATCAATATCGTGCTCGCCAATCAGTGCATCCAACCTCTGCCACAGGTCGACATTTTTCACCGGCTGCTTGCTGGCGGTTTTCCAATTGCGTTTTTTCCAGCCTGGCAACCACTCCTGAATGCCTTTTAAAACATAGGTGGAATCCGAGGTAATCGAAATCTTGCAGGGTCTGTTCAGAGCCGACAGCCCCTGAATCACCGCCATCAACTCCATGCGATTGTTGGTGGTCTCGGCCTCGCCGCCAAACAGTGTTTTTTCCGTGTCACCATAACGCATCAACACACCCCAGCCGCCCGGGCCTGGATTGCCGCGACAGGCGCCGTCGGTAAACATTTCAACTGATTTCATGGACCACCTTTTACTGTCACTGATAACGTCGCTAATCGTTTCATTAACCGCGACGATTTTTAATTGTTTTTACGTGCTGATTATTGGTGTGAACTTTGCGCTTGAGTCCATTGGCAGCGCCATAACCATTGGTTGCCGCCTGCCACGCCGGCGCGGTTCCGCGGATGCCTCGGGGAACCCGTTTAACCGCACGGATCATATAGAAATTGCCGAGCGGAAAGCGAATTTTCTGACAGGCCCGCTCCCAGCGGCTGTCATGCTCCGCACTGGCGGATGAATTAATCGGCACATTATAGGCGCCGTGTTCAATCTGCACGACATGGAAATTAAGCAGTGACAGCCAGTCGCTGACGCGCCCCAAACGCAGATTGTGAAAGCCGTATTGGGCCCGATTAAAAAACAGCTGCATCGGGTACTTGAGGATACCCATCGGCCCGTATGGGTTAAACAGGCAGAGGATTAAATGGCCGCCGGGCACAACTACCCTGCTCGCCTCGGCCAGCACCGCCTTTGGCGAAGTGGAAAATTCAATCGCATGATGCAGCAGCATCACGTCAACGGTTTCCGACATCAGCGGCAGTTCGGCGTAATCTGCGATGGCAGCATGGTTGCCGTTGTGCTCGCAGGGATGCATGCTAAAACGGTGTATCTGCTTAAAACAGTCGAGTGCCTCAACATCATCACTCAGCCCCAGGCGCAACATGCGGTAGCCCGGCAGCTCTGGAAACTTGTCACGCAACACCTGGTGTTCATGACGCAACAGATAGCGACCAAAATCGCTCTGCAGCCAACGCTGGATATCAGCCGTTCGGGTTCCGACACCAGTCACCTTAAAGCGATCCAGCAAACTGCCGCTACTAACGGTGCCGAGGGCGTTAACTAAAGTACGACGCGGGGGTTTTATCGACATGGTCGAAGCACTGTGTCAGGGGTGGTTTTCAGCATATTCAGTATTATGTTCGCTGAGTTGCCTAAAGGCCAGTGGATGATTGTTTCAGCGGCGGCTGGTCGTTACAATTCCGACCCACCAAGCTCGATATCTCTCAGGCAATTACCCAAGGGGGCCCTATGACTCCATTTATTACGGCCTTTATTACCACAGCCGAACCTATCAAAAGCTATGCTAAATAAAGTTTATGTGATGTGGCTTATCCGCGCTCTTGCAATAAGCCTGGCGATTATTGTGTCCGGCTGTGCGCCGTTTACCGACCAGAATCACGGCAGCGCACAGTCTGTTTCCGCGGCGCTTGAAAATACCAGTACTGACCCCCAAACCGACAGTAACGCCATCACTGACAATGGATTGGCTCATAGTGTCGAGACTGGTGTCAATTCTGCGGCCGACCAAGACACCAATACCGAGACCACCGCTTCAGACACTTCAAACATTGACCTGTGGCAGCGACTGCGCGATGGTTTTAGCCTGGCACCGGAGGCGTTAACGGCAGACCATATGCCCGCCAGCGTCGCCAAGCAGCGCGACTGGTATCTACGCAATCCAAGCTATCTGGAAACTGTATTTGGCCGCGCCAGACCCTTTATTTTTTATGTTACCGAACAGCTCGACCAGGCCGGCCTGCCACTTGAACTGGCGCTGCTGCCGATTGTTGAGAGCACCTACGACCCACTCGCCTATTCCCACAGCCACGCGGTGGGCCTGTGGCAGTTTATCCCCTCCACGGCCGCCTCTCTCGGCCTGCGCCGCGATCGCTGGTACGACGGTCGCCGCGATGTTATCTATTCAACCCAGGCCGCTATTACCTATCTTGGGCAGCTGAACAAGCGCTTTGATGGCGACTGGCTGCTGGCGTTGGCCGCTTACAATTCGGGACAGGGTTATGTCAGCAAATCGATTCGCCGCAACCGCAGAGCCGGTAAGAAAACTGATTTCTGGTCGATCTCACTGCCCCGCGAAACGCGCAATTATGTGCCCCAACTGCTGGCCCTGGCGGCACTGATTCGCGACCCCCAACGCTATGAGTTGACTCTGCCAGAGATACCCAATAAAGCCTATTTTGAAACGGTCGAAATTAACTCGCAGATCGATCTGGGCCGCGTGATCGATTTGACCAATGTTGAGCTAACTGAATTTACCCGTCTCAACCCAGCCTATCGACGCACCCTGACACCACCACTGGGAACTCACAGCCTGCTGTTGCCTGTGGGAACAGCGGAGCCATTGCGCGAGCTGCTGGCCACTACCGACCCCAAAAGCTGGGTTCCACATATTGAATACGCTGTGGTCAGTGGCGATACATTGTCCGAGATCGCCGCACGCTTCGACATTCCGACAGCCTGGCTGCGCGA
This sequence comes from Porticoccaceae bacterium, assembly GCA_023255165.1. Lineage (GTDB taxonomy): Bacteria > Pseudomonadota > Gammaproteobacteria > Pseudomonadales > Porticoccaceae > HTCC2207. Next base: position 12,546 of record JALRJD010000299.1, read on the forward strand.
GCGCAACAACCTTAAAACTGACCGTCTGCGGATTGGCCAGCTGTTGCTAATTCCCCATGCAGGCAGCGATGCCAATGATCTGATCGGCGCCTACGGCGACAAACAGAACACAACCAGCGAGCCAAATTACTACTACGTGCGCCCCGGAGATTCCCTGTGGACCATCGCCCGACAATTCGATACCAGCGTTAAACGCCTGCGCGAGACCAACAAATTGTCGAGCAATATTCTGCAGGTGAATGATCGGCTGCTGGTTGGCAGTAAAGAGGTCGAAACGGCGACAGAGAATGTTCGCAAACTCTCCTATCGGGTCAAGCGCGGCGACTCGCTGTCGCTGATTGCCAGCAAGTTTGATATTGCTATTCGCGATATCACACGCTGGAACAAGATTAGCCGCAATGCGCTGCTGCAACCCGGCCAGCGGCTGACGCTGTTTATTAACGCGCTAAAAATCTAAGCGTGAATCCAGCGCGAAAAACCCACAGGCCATAAACAACAGAGCCGACCAAAGCTGTGCAGCTCGGTCGGCTCCCTAAACATCAAAAAAACGTGAAAAGCAGTTGGTCTTTTTGTCCAGTGCTGTTTTTTAACGCTCAATATCCGCATCGTTGCGCAGGGCTGCCTGTACTGCCTGCATTTCACGGCTGCTTGCAGAGGAGATACCCGCATAGCTCAAACTGGCGCGCTGCTCTTTACTCAGCTTGCTACTATCGCCAGCTTCAACACCGGTTAACGCCAACACCACAAAGTCGCCACTGCGGGTGTAGAAGCTTTCGATAAGGTCTTCTTTTGCCGTTGCTGGCAATTGGAAGACAAAGCGTTTGATTTCATTGTTAACGCCGCCGGTGCTGCGCTTGGCATCCATTACCACCTGCCAGTCGAGGCCCTCGCTCTTGGCCACCGCTTCGATCTGATCACCGGTTTGGATTCGCGCCAACAGCCCGGCGCCCTGCTCTGCGAGTTTGGCGCGGGCCAACTCATCGCTAAGTGACGCCACAACCGTTGCCTTTACTTCGGCCAGCTGTTTCTGGCGCGCGGGGATATGCTTGTTGAGCTTGAGCACAACGTAGCGGTCATCACCCAGTTCCAGTACTTCGCTGGCATAGTTATCTTCCAGCACTTCCGCGCTAAACGCGGCTTTAACCACCGCGGGAGCAGCGGCCATGCCAGCGCCACCGGCACGAGAAAATGGCTCTGACGTCTCAGCCTTGAGTTCGAGGTCTGTGGCGATCTCGGCCAGGCTTTCAGCGTTATAGCTAAGCTCTTTCAACTTCGCCAGCTTCTCAACCAGCCAGGATTCCGCCTGCTCGGCGATCAGGTCCTGCTCAATGCGAGCGCGCTCGCTGTCGAAATCGACGCTCTGTTGCTGAATATCGAGCAATTTGATCAGGTGAGTGCCGCTGTCGGTTTTAACCGGCGCTGACACTTCGCCAACCTGAAGTCCGGCCAGAGCGGCCTCAAAGCTCTCAGGGAAGGTGTCGCCAGAGGTATAACCCAGATCGCCACCGAAGTCGGCGGAGCCAACATCCTGTGAATAGGCTTTGGCCAGAGCATCGAAAGACTCACCCGCCGCCAATTTGCCGCTGATTTCATCCAGCAGCGCCTGATCCGGATCGGTCAGCAAAATATGCGCCGCATGGCGCGAGGTGGTCGCATCCAGCGTTGCCAACTGCTCTTCATAGCGTGCGCGCACCTGCTCTTCGCTGATCGGCTGCGCAGCCTGATAGAGCGCGGGGCTGAGTTCAATGTAGTCGATGACTACCTGCTCATCAGCCTGATAGCGCTGCTTGTTGGCCTGATAGTAGGCTTCAATCTGCTCGTCGCCAAGCACGACCGAGTCCAGGGCAGGCTGCAGTGGCAGCGTCAGGTAGTAGTAGTCGCGCTTTTGTTCGGTGATGCTGGCCAACAGATCCAATTCACCGTCGGTTATAAAACCAGAGGTAACAAAGCCGCGGACAAACTGTTCAATCAGCAAATCGTCTTTGACCATTTCCAGGAAGGTCGCGCTGGTGTAGCCCTGATTACGGATAGTGTAGAGATAGAGGTCCTGATCGAAGCGGCCGTCGTCCGATTGAAACGCCGGAGTGCTGAGCAGTAACTTGCTGGTGGTGCGAGACGAGACACCCATGCCACCAGATTTTGCCGCCTGTGAAATCAGTTTGCGGCCAATAATATTTTCCACCACCTGCGGGCGGATTAATTCGTCTTCGAGCAACGTGGCATCGAGCCCTTCGTTCTCACGGAGTATGCGGCGCTTCTCGTTGGTAATCGCCTGGACCACATCCAACTCGGATACTCGCTCGCCATTAACGGTGACTGCTGTATCCGATGCGCTACCGGAGACGGACAGTGAACCAATGCCGGAGAAAGCGAAGACAATAGCAATCAGGATGACAATGCCAAACGCTACGCCCTTCATATTATTTCTAAAACTTTCCAACATGTTTCCGGCCCTTTAATGATAATTTGGTAAATAGTGGTTGATGGTAATTTGCTTGTTGCTCTTATTAACGGAG
>JALRJD010000357.1 GCA_023255165.1 Porticoccaceae bacterium
TTTTGTATCACAAAAGGGTCAGCTACGCTGGCCGCTCAAGGGCAAAGTGGCCCATGCCTTTGGCAGTCAGCGTAGCGGCTCATTACGCTGGGACGGCTGGCTGATCGGCGCCAACCGCGGCGCTCCAGTGGCCGCAGTACACGATGGTCAGGTGATCTTTTCCAATTACATGCGCGGATTTGGGCTATTAATTATCCTAAACCACGGCGATGGTTACATGACTCTCTATGCTCACAACGAAGAGCTGCTCAAAGACACTGGTGACTGGGTGCTAAGCAATGAAACCATTGCCCGGGCTGGCGATACGGGTGGCCTGGAAAATCCGGCGCTGTATTTCGAAATCCGCCAGCAGGGCGAACCAGCGGATCCAAAAGTCTGGCTCGGCAAACGTTAAATAAAACCTCGACCGCCGGCGCACAGGCAATATGCACTTGATCTGCAACTAAGCTGCCGCAACGGGTTCCAAACAAAACCGATAACGATTTTTTGACGGTTTTTAAAAGGTTCCAAAGGACAAATAACCTATGTATAAAAAGTATTTCGCGACCGCATTTGCATTCGCCCTGCTCATCACAGCAGTCTTTTCACCCGCCGAAGCAGAGACAACTGCCGACCCGGCAGATACCAGCGACACTGCCCAACAGGAGCGACTGCCACTCAGAGAGCTGCGCCTTTTTACTCAGGTGTTCGAACAGATCCGTCGCGGCTATGTTGAAGAGGTGCAAGACACCGAACTGCTGGAGAATGCTATTGCCGGACTACTTCTGGAACTTGACCCTCACTCCGTCTATTTAAACGAAGCCGACTACGATGACCTGCAGGAATCTGCCACCGGCGAATATGGCGGCCTGGGTCTTGAAGTGGGTTCCGAGCGCGGCATGATCAAAGTGATCTCGCCCATCGACGACTCACCTGCCGCCAAAGCCGGCATCGAAGCAGGCGACCTGATTGTCGAAGTTGACGGCGCGCCAGTGCGCGGCATGGCCGTGCAAAAAGCCATCGACAAACTGCGTGGCGAAAAAGGCACCAGTATTCATCTCACCGTGCTACGCGAAGGCGAAGATGGACCGATTGAACTGGATATCACCCGGGATATTATTCAGCTCAGTTCGGTGCGCAGCCGACTACTCGAACCTGGCTACGGCTATGTTCGCATCTCACAATTTCAGGTCACCTCCGGCAAGGATTTTAGACAGGCACTGATCTCATTGAAAGAAGACGGCCCACTCAAAGGCGTGATAGTCGACCTGCGCAACAATCCCGGCGGACTGGTGCCAGCTTCGGTTGAAATCGCCGACGCCGTCCTCGACAGCGGCACAATTGTCTACACAGAAGGACGCCTGCCCAGCTCTAACACCCGTTTCGAAGCCACCAACGGAGATCTCCTCCAGGGCACCCCCATGGTAGTGCTGATCAATGGCGGCAGTGCATCCGCCTCGGAAATCGTCGCCGGCGCCCTGCAAGACCAACAGCGCGCCGCCATTATGGGCACACAGAGTTTCGGCAAGGGCTCCGTGCAAACCGTTATTCCCCTTGGCGACGGCCGCGCCGTCAAACTCACCACCGCCCGCTATTTCACCCCCAATGGACGCTCTATTCAGGCCGAGGGCATTGCACCGGATATTATTGTCGAACCTGCGGAAATTCGCCTCTACCAAAAGCGCAAGCAAATCCGTGAAGCTGATCTTGAGGGGCACCTGGAACAGGCTGATAACAAAACTGAAGAAACACAGGACAGCGAAGAAGATATCACCGATGACAACCAGCTCTATGAAGCACTTAATGTGTTAAAAGGGTTTCAGTTGTTGGGGAAGGCGGTTTCAGAAAAACCGCCAACCAAGCTGGAATAGATCTCAGGCGACCCCTTAAACACAATAAAAAAATGGGCCCTGTTGCCCCATTTTTTTCCTACCGACCAGCAAATATTACTGGTGCAGATGCACGTCCCGCTGCGGGAACGGGATGGAGATGCCATTGGCGTCGAAGGCTTTTTTGACCGCTTCGGTGACGCTGAAATGCACTGGCCAGTAGTCACTGCTTTTAACCCAG
>JALRJD010000037.1 GCA_023255165.1 Porticoccaceae bacterium
GAGGCGGGCTGTCCAATGGTTATCCTGCATCATTGCGCGGCGGCCTGGCCCGCATGGCCGGAGTGGTCGGAAATAGTTGGCGGGCAGTTTCTCTATACCCCCATGCAGTCACGTGGCGTCGACTGTCCCGACAGTGGCTACAACATCGATGTGAATCATATTGTCAGTCCGGTTATGGATCACCCCATCACCCGCGGTATAGAGCCCTTTGAAATGACCGATGAGGTGTATCTTTCACATGTATTTGAAGAGTCAATTATTCCGCTTTTTGCGTCCAGCTGGGATTTCACCAAAGATAATTTCTACTCCGCGGCCAATGCGGTGGTGCGCGGGGAACTGAACTCCAACCAGGGCTGGGAGCATCCGAATGGGTCGAATATTGTCGGTTGGATCAAAAATTACAAAAATGCCCCGGTTGTCTATTTGCAATTTGGTGATGGCCCTGCTGCCTATCAAAACCCCAACTTCCGTCGCATTCTCGCCCAGGCGATCCAGTGGGCTTCCAGTGATGAGGCCAAGTGCTGGGCGCGTGAGAGAAGTAAACGCGCAAAGGAGTAAGCCGAGCACGGTGATAACGCCGGCCGTTTTATTGAATGTTGAACGGCAGATAGCGAATTACACGAGCCAGATTGCCTCAATATTCGGGGCTACATTCCGAGATTTACGACTTAATATTCCGAAATTTACGTTGCTGACGTCCGATATTTACGATAGCATCAGCTAATGATAAAAACTCCGCTATATTCTCGAGCTATTGAACCGCGCATTGCTGAAGCTCAACTGGATACGCCAGTGATCCTGCTGGCTGGTCCTCGACAAGCCGGCAAAACAACGTTGGTAAGGAAAATTGCAGAGCAGCAGGCATTGCAATACCTAACCATGGATGATGAGCTGACCTTGTTATCAGCGCGCAAGGATCCGGTAGGGATGATTCGCCGGCTGGATAAAGCGGTAATTGATGAAATTCAGCGAGCCCCACAACTATTACTAGCCATCAAAAAGAGTGTCGATGAGGATCGGCGCCCCGGTCGCTTTTTACTTACCGGCTCCGCCAACCTAATGGCGCTCCCGACGGTCGCCGACTCTTTGGCAGGGCGCATGGAGACACTGTCGTTATTGCCCCTGTCACAAAGTGAAATAGAATCTCAATCAGCTAACTGGATCGATTATGCTTTTGCTGGCCACATTATCGCAGCAGAAAAGCCCGTGATTGGAGATGAGCTTGTCGATCGAGTGTTGCGAGGTGGTTATCCGGAGGCAGTGTCTCGGTCATCGGCCAAGCGCAGACATGCATGGGCGCAACAATATATAGATGCCCTAATTCAGAGAGACGTTCGAGATATTTCCAACATCGATAAACTGGATAAGCTACCGCGATTTTTGAACGCCCTCGCGCAAACTGCTGGCCAGATGTGTAACTACAGCCAGCTCGGCAGTCAAGTTGGGCTGGATGGCAAAACAGCATCTCGCTATATAGGCATCTTTGAGCAAATGTATTTACTCAAACGTATTGATGTTTGGGCGCGCAATCGCCTCAGTCGGGTCGTCAAAACACCTAAATTACAATTTATGGACGCAGGCTTGCTTTGCACGCTGCTCGGACTGAGTCATGGCGAAATCCAGAAAGACCGCACACGATTTGGTAACGCGCTGGAAACCTTTGTATTTGGTGAGCTACTAAAGCACACCACTACATCAGACGGCCATTACCGACTTATGTATTACCGGGACGCTGACAAGTACGAGGTGGACTTCGTGATTGAAAATACCGCAGGTAATTTAGTGGGAATTGAAGTTAAAGCTTCGGCTACGGTTAAAGAAAAAGATCTGAGAGGATTAAAAAAACTAGCCAGCCTCGCCGGAGATCAGTTCAAAATGGGCGTATTACTTTACGATGGCACAGAAATTCTCTCGCTAGGTGACGGAATTTGGGCAGCCCCGCTATCCTCTTTGTGGGGTGTAGAATAGGCCGCCACACGAAAAAACGAAAACTCGGGGGAACCACAATGAAAACCAGCGATTACCTCAGCACCGAAGAGCGCCATTATTTCACCAGCCAGAGCAACTGGTTGGCGGCGAGGATGTTGGTCAGCAACTGGTTGATGGTTATCGGCGCATTTGTGCTTGTCTATTACTGGGCCAACCCGTTGAGCATCGCTGTCGCCATGTTGGTTATTGCCGGGCGTCTGCTTGGTATCGGCGTGATTATGCACGAGTGCGGACACAACAGTTTTTTTGCCAGCCACAGATTAAACAGTTTCTTCGGTCAGTGGTTTGCAGCCAAGCCGGTTTTCGACAATCTTGGCGAATACGCTCGGGGCCACCTCAAACATCACCGCTATGCCGGCACCGCCGATGATACGGATCTGAGCAACTACAGTGCCTACCCGGTTGACAAGGCTGGGTTTAAACGAAAAATCGTGCGGGATATCACTGGCCAGACCGGGATTCGATTTATTGGCCAACGAGTGATTGCCGCGGCGGGCATCTTTAGCGCCAATGCTGAAACACGTGCAGCGGCAAAACCCTATGTAACCATTTGGCTGACGCAGTTGGCCATGATTGCGATTTTGCACTTCACATTAAGTGCCTGGCTTTATCTACTGTGGATTGGTTCAGCGATGACGCTGTATATGCTGGTGGCGCGACTGCGGCAAGTTGCCGAACACGGTGCGGTGCCTGACGCCCTTAATCGCGACCCGCGGATGAATACGCGCACCACTTACGCCAACCTTTTTGAGCGTCTGACTGTTGCACCCAATTATGTGAACTACCATCTTGAGCATCATTTTATGGCGGCGGTTCCGGCCTATCGGCTGCGGGAATTTCATCAATTGTTAAAGTCGCGTGGCGCCTACCAACAGACCAGACTGTTTGGCAGTTATCTCGATGTTATCCGTCATGTGACCACTAAGCCTGTGATCACAACGCCTGCGACCGGAATGGTTTAATTTGATGAAATAAAAATCCAATTGATATTGGCCCAACACTCCCATTCAGGTTTGTCGGCAATACTTGAAAAGGCCAGTCAAACCCGAGATGATCGACACCCACTTTATCTTTAATGGCACATTAAGATGATCAAACAGATACAGGCATTTTTGATATCTCTGGCGATCGCCACGTTTTTACTTGTCACCCACACCACGGCAACCAATCTTATTTGGCTGAGCAGCATTAATATGCCGGTTGATTTTGGTGTGGTTGTGTCGACGATGGCCACTGATTTGGTTGGTATGAACTCCAGAGGCGCCTTTCCGGCGATCGGCTTGATTTTTGTCGGGCTGCTTATTGCCTTTATCGCAGCGCGGATTATTTCCATCTGGAGTAGCTTAAACAAGGCCTACCTTTATGCCCTCGCGGGAGGCGCCGCACTGCTGGCTATCGTGGTGTTAATGCCGCTGGCTTTTTATCACCTGGATTTAATAGCTGGCGCTCGCACACTGGGTGGCAAGGTTTATCTTGCGCTCGCTGGCATGATTGCGGGCTACTATTTTGGTGGCCATCCAAAAAAAGGAGGATTCCAATGAAACTCATTAATCTGCGTTTTGTATGTGCGAGTTTATTGTTTTGCAGCGGCCTGGTGGTAGGCGACGGCGACCTCGAAACCAATATTGATCACATCGAATATGAAACACTGGCGGAGGGATTGGATCATCCCTGGAGCATGACATTTATTTCGGACAATGAAATGTTGCTTACCGAACTGTCGGGCAACCTGCGCCGCGTCTCCAATGGTGTACTGAACCCTACGCCGATTACCGGTGTGCCAGAGGTATTGTTCGCCGGGCAGGGTGGCTTGTCTGAAGTTCTCGCGGATCCTGATTTTGCCAATAACGGATTGCTCTATCTTTCTTTTTCGGCTTCTGATGCCGAGCAGCCAAAACTCAATCGACTCAATGTGATTCAAGCGCGCCTTGAGGGTAATGCGCTGGTCGACCACAAAACCATTTTCCAGTCTGACCCACCACGCAAAACCGCGGCGCACTATGGTGCTCGATTGGGGTTCTTGCCAGACGGTACGCTGCTGATCACCTCCGGAGACGGGTTTAATTATCGCGAGAAGGCACAGGTGCTGGATAATCATTTTGGTAAAATATTGCGCCTTAATACTGACGGAACCATTCCCGCGGATAATCCATTTGTCAGCAATTCAAAGGGCGCGTTGCCAGAGATTTGGTCCTATGGCCACAGAAATCTTCAGGGTCTGGCGATTGCCGATGATGGCACTGTGTTTGAGCATGAGCATGGCCCGCAAGGGGGTGACGAGCTCAATCTGATCGCGCCGGGCAAAAACTATGGCTGGCCGGCCATCACCTATGGTGTCGACTACAGCGGCGCCATGATCTCCCCGTTTACCGAGCAACCGGGTATGGAACAACCGTTAAAATATTGGGTTCCTTCGATTGCACCCTCCAGCATGATGTTTTACCGCGGCGATATGTTCCCGGCCTGGAAGGGCAGTCTGTTTATGTCAGCACTGGTGCCAGGCGATGTTCGACGCCTGGAGCTGCAAGATAATAAGGTGATTAACGAAGAAATTTTGTTCACTGAATTCGGCAGAATTCGCAATATTATCGCTGCGCCAGACGGCAGCCTGCTGCTGGTTACCGACGGCGATAACGGCAAACTGATCAGAGTTAGCCGCAATCGGAAAGAGTTGTAGCGCATTTGGCTGCGCCGAGCTGAAGGTATTAATTGAACCATCTTGTGAAAGTTACCGTAGTAACCATTACCCACTCAAAAAACCTGGTTTTAGAGTGGGGCAGGGTAACTCTAAAAAATAATAAATTTGTTTGATATTAGTGATATCAACTTCCAGCAACTGCCTTGAGTCAGGTATTCGGAAGCGGGTAGACGGCTAATAGACTTCATCAAACAATGACAAGAGGAACAATAATATGAACAAGCCAACTCTTTTTCGAAGATCCGTTTTAATGGTGGTTTACCTCTGGCGCAGAATCATGGACGTCAGGTTCAACCCTCTGAAATATATTCCAGACGCACGACTGCAAGCCTACTTTATGCTGGTGTTATTCACTATCTGGAGTGTCTCATTTGGCCTTATCGCCTCATATCATCTGGGATGGTTGGGTTACAGCACTGTCACCAGTCTGGTTGTTCACTTATCAGTGTTAATTCCAATCATGGTGACCAATGCGGTGTTTGTTGACGCCGAGCGAACAGGGGCTCAGTGGTTGGAAGAGTGGAAAGCAGAGAAAAGTAACTACGCCTTGTTTGTCAGCAGACTGAAAGCGGAAAACATGGTGCGTTGGAATGTGATTGACAAGGCATCCAAGCCTTACTAATCCTTCTTCAGTGCCAACATCAAAACCTCAATCGGTAACGGTTGAGGTTTTTTATTATCGGCTAGATATTAACCTGCCTGCGCCGCCAAAAGATAAAAAACACACCGACAAGCATCTGCCATGAGCCGTAGAGTAGCAGTGACAAAAGCACGGTATCTGCCACCGCATTGACCTCGCCAGCAACCAGCGGGAACAGTGACGCTTTAAGCAAAAATCCAAGATTGATATTGCGCACAGCCACTTCCATTTCAATGGCGGTGTTGTCTTCCCGCGCGAGGCCAAAGACTTTGGTCAACCAAACGCCGACTAGAGTTAGACCGATAATAAAACCAAACAGCACAACCAGATCCGCAGTGGGAGTGTCGGCAATATTCAGTCGGCCGGCACCGATAGAGCCGAGCGCGATAATGCCAATGCCAATAAGCGAGCCGCGAACACAGAGGGTTGAAAAGCGTTGAGCATATTGCGGAAACTGTTTAAAAAACAGCATACCCAGCAACAGTGGCAGCAGTAAAAACAGGCCAATTTCAATCGCAATTCTCAAGGCGGGCATTTCGAAAGTGTCGGGCATATAGTCCGCGATCAAAAAATCCAGAATCAGTGGTGTTGTTAGCAGACAAGCCAGCGACGTTAGTGCGGTGATGCTAATCGAAAGCGGAACATTGCCGCGGGCCATCAGCGTAAACACATTCGACACAGTGCCACCGGGAATCGCGGCAATAATTGCGATGCCAATAATCATGCCGGCGGGAAGCGCGGTTAGCAAAATAAACCCGAGGGCGATAATGGGAACCGCAATTAACTGCATCAGCAAACCAACGGTGACGGCTTTGGGCAGCAATACCACTTTGTAAAAATCGGCCAGTTTGAGGCCGGCGCCCATACCCAGCATGGCCAGTATTAACTGAACCGCGGCAACCCAATATTCATACTTTACATACCAGTCGACCATCGTGTATCCCCCTGTGCCGGTTTTGAATAACCGGTTTAATTGTTATTTTTTTATTCAGTATGGCGCTCAACAATCAAGGTGAATTCGCCCTGCAATTTTAGCCGTCTTAATTTATCCAAATGCCATTGGTTACCTGGCAGTCGATGCTATCCAGTGCCATATGAATGGTCAGGCCAAGGCCCACCAGTCTGGTCACCGGAATAAAACAGAGCACTATATAGAGCGCGATAAACCATAGCTGGTGCAGCGGATGAAAGCCAATGCTGCAGCGACCGGGATCATAAATCGGGTTGGCCAGCAGATGGTCGATATCCACCAGCATAGTGGCGATAAGAATAAAATAGGCCAGTGGCCATTTTCCTGGAAGCCACTTTTTGGGAAACGGTCCATTGAGACGTTTATTTTGCATCAATAACGCCACCACCATTCCAGGCACCAAAAAGTGCAATGCGAGATGTAACATTATTTTGGCGCCTGTTCACTTGAGTGCGAACAGCAATGCAAAAATCGCAGATAGTGATCGGCCACTTCTGTCGGTGCTTCAACCTGCGGGTAGTGACCGATCCCGGGCAGTTCAGCGAGATAATCGAGACGGCAGTTAAGCGCCTGATAGCGCGCCACCATATGCCGCCCTGAAACAGGATCCACAGAACCATTAATTAATCCCAGTGGGATGGTGGATTGTTGCAGCGCCGTCACCCAGCGCTCGCGGTGCTCAATGCGATCGCTGATATAGGTGATCAGGTTATGGAAAACATGCTTGCCATTGTTGATATTGATCAGCCACCAAAATTGTTGCAACGCCTGTTCCGATGGTTTGCTGTGGGCGCCAAAGACCGAGCTAAAGTTGCGGCGAAACTGTTTAAAACTTGAGAGTTTGTTAACCAGCCAGCCAATTGGACTGAGCAGTAACTTTTGCGTTAACAGCGCGCGATGGGTCTCCGGAAACAGACCGCCATTGAGAAAACAGCAGGACAGCCACTCACCGGCACCCGTGCCTTCAAGTTGCCGGGCCAAAAGTTCCTGGGCAACCGTGTCGCCATAGTCGTGGGCCAAAACATGAAACTGGTTTAAATGTTTGGCCTTGACCAGGGCTTCAATCAGATCGGCCTGACCATGAATTGAATAATGGTGATTGTTGGGTTTGTCAGAAAAACCAAAGCCGAGCATATCCACGGCGATCAATCGGTACTGCTGGGCCAGCCTGTTCCAGATTGGCTGCCAGTCCCAGCTCGAGGTGGGGAAGCCGTGAATCATTAAAATGGTTGGCCGCTGGTGGTCGCCTTCATCGAGGGTAAAAATCGACTGACCGAGCAGATTGATAAGCTCGCCGCGCTGACGCCATTGCTCAGGCCCGGCTGAGCCGTTTTCCCCTCTTTGATTCACCAGCAGACTCCTGTTTTAATTTTTATTGGCTGTCAGTTTTCCGTATTGAGCAATATCACTTCAATTTCTTCAATGATTTCTTCCTGCCGCAGGGCATTTATTTTTCGTCCCAGCGCCTCTGTGCTGTCATCCAGGTGCCGGGTGGCCTGCTCCAGATGTTGCACTCGCTGTTGATTTTCCGCCATTAATGAAAGAAAAAGAATGCGCTGCAAACTGTTAAATAGGTAGTGCCCGGTAAGCTCAAACAGAAAGCTGACTGTCGACAGGGTTAACAGTGGCGCGGTGGTATAAGTGCAGGCCGCTTTGGCTGGTTTTTCAAATGGTGGCAGCAATGTCGCCGTGACGAGCTGTTGTGGATCTGCATGATGCAAGACCTGAAAGCAGGCAGCCTGTTGATATTTCGCCAGCGCTTGCGTCAGCGCATCGAGCACTGAAACAATTTCATCGACTGTATCCGCACCCGGAATATAAATATTCTGGTCATGGTTTTTAGCGACCAGGGAATGCAATTTGCTGCCCACAATAATCAGTTGCGCACGCTGTCCGGTTTCCTGCGAGAAGCGTTTGTTCAACTCTTCAATCACCCGATCATTAAAGTTGCCGCAGAAGCCGCGCTCCGATCCGATAATCAGAATAACATTCAGTCTGGGTTTTACCTGCGGCAATATGTCGGAGTGAAAGCAGAGAAAATCATTGGCAAGTTCAGTCACTGAAGCGCTCAGGGCATTTTGCGCTTTGACCAGATGGCTCAGTTTATGGGATTCCATTGCCGCCAGTGTTTTCATTGAGCCGAGAATATTGCGAATCTCAGCCAGCTTGCGGCGATGTTTGTCGAGTTCATGGCGCCGCATCGGAATCGTTTTCCAGTGCCTGCAACCACGCTTGCAACGCGCTCTGCCACTGCTCCCGGGGGCTGTCCAGGGTCAGATCGGATGTCTGTTGCCACTCTGCCAACGCTGCCATTGTCGGTCTTATCTGCTTGAGTTCGATGCTTTCAAATAACCCGTCATTGAAAGCGATCAGCCAGGCCAGTTGAAATTCAATCGCCAGCGGTGCCAGCCTTTCCTGGCGCAATAATTCGCGCAGGATGCGTCCGCGTTTCAGCGCGATCTCCATGCTCGCTTCAAGTCTTGCGCCAAAGCGGGTGTAAATTTCCAGTTCGAGAAATTGCAGATAGTCGAGTTTCATGCGCCCGGCTTCATTTTTGATGGCGTCGTGCTGGGCGCGCCCACCGATTCGAGAGACTGACAGAGGTATATCAATTGCGGGTCGAAGGCCAGCGACAAACAGTTCGCGATCGAGATAGATCTGGCCATCGGTTATCGAAATCAAATTGGTCGGTATATAGGCGGCAATTTCACCTTGCTGGGTTTCGATAATCGGCAGTGCTGTCATGCTGCCACCGCCATGCCCCGCGTTAAGACAGGTGGCGCGCTCAAGCAGCCGCGCATGCAGGTAAAAAATATCGCCGGGAAATGCTTCGCGCCCCGGCGGGCGACGGATCAGCAGCGACAGTTCGCGGTAGGTTTTGGCGTGGGTCGAGAGATCGTCGTAGAGGATCAATGTATCCTGACCCTGTTGCATCCAGTACTCGGCGATGGTGCACCCGGCGAATGGAGCAAGATGCTGGAGCCCGGGCAGGGTGTTGGCTTCAGCGACAACGACTGTGGTGTAGTCGAGTGCATTGTGGGCCTTTAACAGCTCGATGGTGTTGACTAAGGTCGAGCGCTTTTGCCCGATCAGCACGTACACGCAACGTACATTTTTATCTTTCTGATTG
>JALRJD010000370.1 GCA_023255165.1 Porticoccaceae bacterium
TCATCGATATGCACATAGTCGCGAATACAGGTGCCATCGCGTGTCGGGTAGTCGTCACCAAACACCTTGAGCGCCTTGGGCCCATTTAAAATATCGAGTAAGACCAGAGGAATCAGGTGGGTCTCCGGATGATGGTATTCGCCAAAGCGACCGTCCGGGGACGCGCCCGCTGCATTGAAGTAACGCAATATCGTGAATCCCATCGAATAGGTGTGCGCAAAGTCGCGAATCATCCACTCGACTGCCAGCTTGGTTCTCGCGTAGGGACTGCAGGGATCTTGGGCCGCATCTTCGTTCATCGGGCTGCACGGATTGAGCCCGTAGGTAGCGCAGGTGCTGGAAAATAAAAGTTTTTTCACCCCCGCCGCCACCATCGCCGTGAGAAGGGACAATGTGCCGCCAATATTATTACCGTAGTGATAGGCAGGGTTGGTCACCGACTCGCCAACATTGGTGGCAGCGGCAAAATGCATCACCGCATCAATTTTGTAATCCCGCAGGGTTTGTTCCAGCAGTGTTGTGTTGCGAATATCACCCACCACCAAATCAGCGCCGTCAACTGCCGCCGCATGTCCTTCAATCAAATTGTCATAGGCAACAACCTCGTGTCCTGAGGTTTTTAACAGTCGCAAACAGGCGCTACCCACATAGCCCGCGCCGCCAGTTAACAAAATTTTCATTGCTCGCTCCTTGAAAATAAATCCTTAAATCATTTAAAGATTAGGCTCGTAAGCCATCTCACTACATTTTGTATCTGTCACTAATAAAGATAATCCGACTGCCGCGGCGGTCAACTTCAAAGGGAATTTCCCGTGGGTTACCCAATGCATCGCGAATGGCTTGGTGCCTCTCGGTCGGGGCAATCAACATTAAAAATCCGCCACCACCTGCGCCAAGCAATTTACCGCCTTGGGCACCGGCCTTGCGCGCAGCCGCATACCAATCGTCAATGCGCTTGTTGGAAATACCAAAACCCAAAGATTTTTTCAGTAGCCAACCTTGATGCAAAAGCTCGGCAAACTCGTCGATGTCGCCACTTCCAGAAATAACATTCTTCATTTCACCGGCAAGATTGCGCATTTCTTTTAATACGGCAAAGGTATCTTTATTTTCTGTGCCCGCGCTCTGCTTTAACAAAATATCGTCGGCACTGCGCTGCTGTGCGGTGTACATCAACAGCGTTCTCGACTCCAACTCGCGCAGGGTTTCTGCTCTGTAAGGCACCGGTTCCACATCGACACTGTCGTCAGGATTAAAGCGAATATAGTTGAGTGAACCAAAGGCGGCGGCA
This sequence comes from Porticoccaceae bacterium, assembly GCA_023255165.1. GTDB lineage: Bacteria > Pseudomonadota > Gammaproteobacteria > Pseudomonadales > Porticoccaceae > HTCC2207. The sequence goes on from JALRJD010000370.1 coordinate 1,292, forward strand.
TACTGATCCTGCTTGCCAATCGGCTTTTTCAACAGATCAATTTCAATTTGGCAGGCGCGGGCAGCCAGCTCTTGGGCGCTGGTGATCTGCCCTTTGTAGGCGTTCAGTGCATTTAGCAGCCCAACGGTCAAGCTGCTGCTCGACCCCAGTCCGGTGCCGGAGGGCACATCGCCTATAGTAGTAATTTCAAGATGTTTACCCAGCTCAGTCATACGCAGCGCTTCGCGAGCAATGGTGTGCTCAATTTCATCAATCGTGTCGGCAATCTCTGTCTTCGTATAGGCGATGCGCGTCGACGCTTTAAACCGAGGACTGACGGTGACATACATATGCTGCGACAACGCGACAGACAACACAGCGCCCATCTCTTTGCGGTAAAACGATGGCAGATCGGTGCCGCCACCGGCAAAACTCACACGATACGGGGTTTGCGAAATAATCATTGGCTAATTCCTTTAGCAGTGCGTTAGTTAAAACGGCTGGCCTTGAGG
>JALRJD010000080.1 GCA_023255165.1 Porticoccaceae bacterium
TATCAGTCATGATCCGGCCTTATTCCTCAGCAGTCTCGTCTGCTGCACTGTCGTCTGATGTACTGTCGTCTGGTGAACCGCCTGCTCCCGGCGCTTCATCCATGTCCGCCGCGACGGCCTCATCGAGAACCTCGACAAATTCCTCTTCCTCAGGCTCGGCAATACGCGCCAGCCTGACCAGATTTTCATTTTCCTTGAGGCGGATAATACGCACACCCTGGGTGTTGCGCCCCACCACCGAGACTTCATCGCCGCGGGTTCGCACCATGGTGCCCTGATCGGAGATCAACATAATTTCATCGCCGGCAAACAGCTGCGTCGCACCAACCAATGGGCCGTTGCGCTCACTGGCCTGGATTGCAATCATGCCTTTACCGCCACGACCTTTGGTTGGGAACTCGTCAACTTTGGTGCGCTTGCCGTAGCCGTTTTCACAGACTGTCAGCAGGAAGCCATCCTGTTCCGGAACCACCATTGAAATCACCGAGTGCCCTTGCGGCAGGCGCATACCGCGCACACCTTTCGAGACGCGGCCCATGGGGCGGGCGTCGGTGCTGGCAAAGCGCACGGCCTTGCCCTCGGAGCTGAGCAACATCACATCGCTGTTGTCATCGATAATCGCAGTGCCCACCAGATAGTCACCTTCGACCAGATCAACCGCACGCAAGCCGACGCTGCGCGGACGGGAATACTGGTCCAGCGAGGTCTTCTTAACCGTGCCGTTGGCGGTGGCCATAATCACATATTTGTCGGCGCTGTACTCTTCCACCGGCAGGATTGAACTGATGCTCTCGCCTTCGTCCAGTGGCAGCAGATTGACCACTGGGCGGCCGCGGGAATTGCGTCCGGCAACCGGAATCTGGTAGACCTTGAGCCAGTACACTTTGCCAAAGTTGGTAAAGCAGAGAATGGTGGCGTGAGTGCTGGCAACCAGCAGATGTTCAACAAAATCTTCATCTTTGACAGCAGTGGCCGACTTACCCATGCCGCCGCGACGCTGGGCCTGATAATCACTCAGCGGCTGGGTTTTGGCATAGCCGCCGTTGGAGATAGTGACCACGCGATCTTCTTCGGTAATCAGCTCTTCCACAGTCAGGTCGTGCTGCGACTCAACAATTTCGGTGCGTCGCTCGTCGCCAAACTCTTCGATAACCGCTTCCAGCTCTTCGCGGATCACACCCATCAAACGGGTCAGGTCGGCGAGAATATCCTGGTACTCGGCAATCTCTTCAAGCTTGGTGGCAAACTCTTCAATAATCTTGCCGTGCTCCATGCCGGTGAGGCGGTGCAGACGCAATTCGAGAATATCTTTCGCCTGTTCCGGTGACAGGTAGTACTGACCGTCGCGCAGACCATACTGCTCTTCCAGCCACTCCGGGCGGGTCGCTTCGGCGCCGGCACGGTCGAGCATCTCGATCACCGAGCCGGGATCCCAGCCGCGGGCAACCAGTGCTTCACGGGCTTCATTGGCGGTCGGCGACTGTTTGATCAGGGCGATAATTTCATCGATATTAGCCAGCGCAATGGCGAAGCCTTCCAACGTGTGGGCGCGCTCGCGGGCCTTTTTCAGCAGGTAGATGGTTCGGCGTGTCACCACTTCTCGGCGGTGACGCAAAAAGGCGTGAATCAGTTGCTGCAGATTGAGAATCTTGGGTTGGCCATCGACCAGCGCCACTACGTTGATGCCAAACACGCTTTGCAACTGGGTCTGAGCGTAGAGGTTGTTTAACACTACTTCGCCGACATCACCGCGCTTGATTTCAATCACTACACGCAGGCCGTCTTTGTCCGACTCGTCGCGCAGTTCGGAAATACCTTCCAGCTTTTTCTCTTTCACCAGCTCGGCGATGCGCTCAATCAGGCGCGCCTTGTTCAGCTGGTAGGGAATTTCGGTGATGATAAT
>JALRJD010000169.1 GCA_023255165.1 Porticoccaceae bacterium
TTAAAGCCCAGCGCCAGATGCACTTCGCCGCCGGGAGTCATCACATTGGATGAGAAACCCTGGTGATACTTTACATCGCCAGAGGTATTCACCAGACGCTTGCCTTCAAATTCTTCAAACAGCTCAGCCGGATTCTTGCCGAGAATATTGACCAGCACATTGAGGCGACCGCGGTGGGCCATGGCCATCACAATTTCTTTGCCGCCGTACTCGCCAGCGCGACGCACCAGGCAGTCGAGCAGTGGAATCAAACTCTCGCCACCCTCAAGACCAAAACGCTTGGTGCCGGGGTATTTTGAATCCAGGTGTTTTTCCAGCCCTTCAGCGGCGGTCAGTCGACCGAGAACATCAACCCGCGCTTCGTTGCCGTAGGTTGGCTTCGAGCGCACGCTTTCAAAGCGCTGAGCCAGCCACTGCTTCTCGGAGAACGAGGTGATATGCATAAACTCGGCGCCGAGGGAGCCACAGTAGGTCTCTTCGAGCGAGTCAACAATCTCGCGCAGAGTCGCTTCCTGCTTGCCGATATACAGCGGGCCTGTCTGGAATGTGGTATCCAGATCGGCTTCGGTGAGGCCGTGAAAATGCAGCTGCAGATCGGGCACATCTTCACGAATCATCAATCCAAGCGGATCGAGATTGGCCTTCTGATGGCCGCGAAAACGGTAGGAACTGATCAGCTGAACAACTTTAACCTGCTTGCGCTCATGCTCCAGGTGTATGCCGCCGGAACCAGGCGCTGGTGTCGGGCGTGCCTGACGGCGGCCGAGCAGCTCAAAATGTTTAACAATTGTGGCGTGGGAAATATCAGGTGCGGTGCTGCCATTGGTGCGCGGCAACGTATCAAAAAAGTTGCTCCACTGTTCAGGAACACCATTGCGATCGTGCAAATAGGTCTCGTAAAGATCTTCTATATATGCAGCGTTACCACCAGAGAAGTGAGAGGAGCGGAGAAAGTGCTCCATAGGTCCCTCAGGCATTACTGTTATTCCCCTTTCAAATAGTCGGAATAGGCTAATTTATGGGCGCGTATTCTAAACCTCTAACGCAGAAACGGCCAGTAAAAACTGGCCGTTTAGCTAAAGCAAATCACTATTACCCTATCATTCAGGGTTATTTAGCAATCAAGTGGCACTTCTGATCAGCATATTGCGAATATGTCCGATCGCTTTGGTCGGATTCAAACCCTTCGGACAGACCTGCACGCAGTTCATAATACCGTGGCAGCGGAACACGCTGAACGGATCGTCGAGATTGGCCAGACGCTCTTCAGTTGCCGTGTCACGGCTGTCGGCCAGAAAGCGATAAGCCTGCAACAAACCGGATGGACCGATAAACTTGTCAGGGTTCCACCAGAACGACGGACAGGCGGTTGAGCAACAGGCGCAGAGAATGCACTCATAGAGCCCATCCAGCTTGGCGCGCTCTTCCGGCGACTGCAGGCGCTCGATAGCCGGCGCAGGCGTGTTGTTGATCATATACGGCTGGATCTTCTCGTACTGGGCATAGAACTGGCTCATGTCGATCACCAGATCGCGAATCACCGGCAGCCCAGGCAGAGGACGAATCACCAGCTTGTTGTTTTTCACAGCCTCAGAGAGCGGCGTAACACAGGCCAGACCATTTTTGCCGGAGATATTCATGCCGTCGGAACCACAGACGCCCTCACGGCATGAGCGGCGGAAAACCAGAGTCGGGTCTTCGGCCTTGAGTTTCTCAAGCACATCCAGAACCATAATGTCCTTGCCCTGAGTGTCGATCTGAAAGTCCTGCATGTAGGGCTCATTATCGACTTCCGGGTTATAGCGATAAATACTGACGTTTAACATATCAAATGACCCCTTATTAATAGGTGCGAACTTTAGGCTGGAATGGCTCACGGGTTTTCAGCGTGAAGTTCACGCCGCGCTTGCCCACTCGCTTTTCACCCGGGAAAAACACCGAGTGACACAACCAGTTTTCATCATCGCGCTCCTGAAAGTCATCGCGGGCGTGAGCGCCACGGCTCTCGGTGCGTGCTTCAGCGGTGATGGCTGTGGCTTCAGCCACTTCGAACAGATTTTGCAGCTCCAGCGCTTCGATGCGCGAGGTGTTGAAGGCGTTACTCTTGTCACCCAGCGCAACGTTTTCAATGCGCGGACGCAGCGCCGCCAACTTGGCGATACCTTCCTGCATAAAGTCACCGCGACGGAATACACCGAAGTAGTTCTGCATAATGGTCTGCAGTTCAGCGCGCAGTGTCGCAGCGCTTTCGCCATCATTGGAGTTATTGAGGCGGTTGAGCCCCGCCATCGCCGCTTCGATTTCCGCTTCGCTGGCATCTTTCAGTTCGATACCTTCACGCAGCTGCTTCTCGATAAACATGCCCGAGGCACGGCCAAACACCACCAGATCCAGCAGCGAGTTGCCGCCCAGACGGTTGGCACCGTGAACCGAAACACAGGCCGCTTCGCCACAGGCGTAGAAACCTTCGATAACCTGATCATTGCCTTCGCTGTCGATGGTCAGCGCCTGACCATTCACATTGGTTGGAATGCCGCCCATCATGTAGTGACAGGTCGGAACAACCGGAATCGGCTCTTTCACCGGATCGGCGTGAGCAAAGGTGCGCGACAGTTCAAGAATGCCTGGCAGCTTGGCGTTGAGAGTCTCTTCACCGAGGTGATCGAGCTTCAAGTAGACGTGATCGCCATTCGGGCCACAGCCGCGGCCTTCAAGAATCTCCAGAACCATTGAGCGGGCAACCACATCGCGGCCAGCCAGATCTTTGGCATTGGGTGCGTAACGCTCCATAAAGCGCTCGCCATCCTTATTCACCAGATAGCCACCCTCACCGCGACAACCTTCGGTTACCAGCGTGCCGGCACCGTGAATACCGGTCGGGTGGAACTGCCACATTTCAATATCCTGAACCGGGAAGCCAGCACGCAGCGCCATGCCGATACCGTCACCGGTGCAGATGTGCGCATTGGTGGTCGAGGCGTAAATGCGCCCTGCTCCACCGGTGGCAAAAACAGTCGCCTTGGCTTTCACATAGACGGTTTCGCCCGTTTCAATATTGATCGCCACAACACCCACCACGGCATTGTCAGCGTTTTTGACGATATCAACGGCAAACCATTCATTTAAAAAGGTGGTCTCGTTTTTCAGGTTGCCCTGATAAAGCGTGTGCAACAGCGCGTGACCGGTTCGGTCAGCCGCAGCACAGGTGCGGGCGGCCTGACCGCCTTCACCAAACTCTTTGGACTGGCCACCAAATGGGCGCTGATAGATGCGGCCCTCTTCGGTGCGCGAAAACGGCAGGCCCATATGCTCCAACTCAAAAACCGCTTCCGGTCCGGTCTGACACATATATTCAATGGCTTCCTGATCACCGATGTAATCAGAGCCTTTAATGGTGTCATACATATGCCACTGCCACTGATCATTGGGATCGTCACTGGCAATCGCACAGGTAATACCACCCTGAGCCGATACAGTGTGTGAACGAGTGGGAAATACCTTGGTGATAACTGCTGTTTTATAACCAGACTGCGCCAGTTGCAGTGCCGCACGCATACCGGAGCCGCCACCGCCAACAATTACGGCGTCGAAACTCATTGTTCTAATGTTAGCCATTTGCTTAGATTCCCCAGAGAATGTCGATAGCCCAGACCACGTACAGCAGAGTGACTGCCATCATGCCCAGTTGAAAAAAGATACGCAGTGCGGTGGCCTTTGGCCCAATCAAGCGCACCGTTATATAGTCGGTTAACACACACCACATACCGATCCAGGCGTGCGCCGCAATCGAGAGAATGGTCAGCAGGCTAAACATGCGCATCGGCAAGCTGCTGTTAAGCGCCGCCCACTGGCTGTAGCTCAGGTCAGGTGTGGAGACCAGATAGCCAACAATAAATACAAGGTAGGCTGTCATCACAAACGCCGAGACGCGCTGGATCAACCAATCGGAGAGGCCGCTGCGACCTAGACTGGTGACGGTTGTCACTGATTTAACTTTAGTTACCATAAGTAGACCCACCCTGTGACCAATGCGATAACAACCACTGCGACAACCAGGGCAACCCAGGCTGTGGCGCGGCCACTTTCAAACGACTCTTCACCGAAACCAAAGTCCATAATCAGGTGGCGGATGCCAGCTACCGCGTGGTAGCCAAGCGCCGCCAGACTGGCCCAGACAACAAACTGGCACAGCGGATTGGCGAACAGTGTTTTGATGCCATTAAAGCTCTGCTCGGAAGCGAGACTGCCTTCGAGCAACCAGAGAAAAACAGCAATTGAGAAAAACAAAATCACACCAGATGCTCGGTGCAAAATCGACACGTATGACGTTATCGGCAAACTGACAGTGCCGATATCAAGATTAACAGGTCTTTTTTTGTCCACGGTGGGTAGTACCTTAAAAGTGATGAGCCGCAAAAGCGGACATGAAGTTAAAGTGATTCAACTAACGTACAACAGTTTCAAGTAACTCAAGTGGCCACTCGTATCGAGCAACCTGGCGCTGGGCGCTCAAACGTGAGAGCGGACGGCGTTTTGATGGCGCAGCAGTATAAATACTCGACCACCTTAATTCAATTCGGATCGCGGCATCACAGGGGGAAAATTTAATCCAAATGAGTCCATCTATTGCCCTTGCATAACATCTATTGCCCTTGCATAAAGAGTGGCAACACCCCACTCAGCAACCAGTCTAAGCCTACACCCCATTTAATCCGGTAAAACCACTATTTGACAGACACCGCACAAGGCAAGGCGCATTTAAGTGGTGAATAATGGATATCTGCACAGGACAAAAATCCACCTGTATATAAGGCTTTAAACCCCCACAGGTCGCCCATTGCGGTTGACAATTTGCCCTGAACATCTATAGTTGCCGGTCTAAATTTCAGCCCCACCCATAAAGCCGCACCAGAGGATCCTGCATGAGTAATCGTAAAGCTACCCTTTCCATTGAAGGTCAAGCTCCCATTGAGCTGCCCATTCTGAAAGGAACCCTAGGCCAAGATGTTATTGATATCGGCACTCTCGGCTCGCACAACGTGTTTACCTACGATCCCGGCTTCTCCGCCACAGCGTCCTGCCAATCCGACATCACCTATATTGACGGCGATAAAGGTGTGCTGCTGCACCGTGGCTACCCTATCGAACAGCTGGCTGAACAGTCTGATTACCTTGAAACCTGCTACCTGCTGCTGGAAGGCGCACTGCCCTCCGCCGAGCAAAAAGCCGAGTTTGAAAACAATATTAAATACCACACCATGGTTAACCGTTCGATCGAGCATTTTATCGCTGGCTTCCGTTACGACGCCCACCCCATGGCCATGCTCTGCGGCGTGGTTGGCGCCATGTCATCGTTCTACCATGACTCGCTGGACATCACCAACGAAGAGCACCGCAAGATCTCTGCTCATCGCCTGATCGCCAAGATTCCAACTATCGCCGCCATGTGCCACAAGCACTTTACCGGCCAGCCTTTTATCTATCCGGACAACTCGCTCTCCTACTCAGAGAACTTCCTGCATATGATGTTTGGCACCCCGTGCGAACCGTACAAAGTTGAGCCCGCCATTGCCCGAGCCATGGACCGTATCTTCTTGCTCCACGCGGATCACGAACAGAACGCCTCAACCTCAACCGTGCGTCTCGCCGGATCAACCGGAGCCAACCCCTTCTCCTGTATCGCAGCGGGCATTGCCGCACTGTGGGGACCCGCTCATGGCGGCGCCAACGAGGCGGTGCTGGATATGCTTGAAGAGATTGGCCACGAAGATAATATCGAAGCCTTTGTTGCCAAAGCCAAAGACAAAAATGATCCGTTCCGTCTTATGGGCTTTGGGCACCGCGTCTACAAAAACTACGACCCACGCGCCACCGTTATGCGTGAAAGCTGTGACGAAGTGCTGGCAGTGCTGGGACTGGAAAATGATCCGCTGTTCCGCCTCGCCAAGAAACTGGAAAAAATCGCCCTGGAAGATGAGTATTTTGTCAGCAAAAAACTCTACCCGAATGTGGACTTCTACTCCGGCATTATCCTCAAAGCGCTGGGCATTCCAGTGGAAATGTTTACCGTTATCTTCGCCACAGGCCGCACCGTGGGCTGGATCTCTCATTGGAACGAGATGATCACGCACCCCTACCGCATCGGCCGCCCGCGTCAGCTCTACACTGGCGCAGATGTGCGTGACTATGTGCCGGTTGATAAGCGTTAATCGGATTTAATAGTATTAAAAAAGGCAGCTCAGGCTGCCTTTTTTAATTCTTCTCAAAGATGCTTCTCAAAAGTCATATTTAAGCTTTCATATTCATCCGCTATAGAGCGAAACCCAATCGGATCTGCCAACGCCTTTTTGCGGTAATGGCCAACCAGTTTTTGCCAGTAAAGTTGATGATCGGGATTGGACCAGTCCCACATGCTGCTGCCTGTGGTGGTAATCGGCTGGCCTGGGGTTTTGGTTACATA
>JALRJD010000184.1 GCA_023255165.1 Porticoccaceae bacterium
TGCCTACGGTGAGTTGGTTCTGGCTGTCGGCGCCCAGTGCATACAAGCGCCTTTGGAAGGTAGCGGACTCGACCTGGTCTACACCGTCAATGATCTCGGTGATTATGGAATATTTCGTTCCGCCGTGGCCGGTAAACAGCGGGTCCTGGTGATAGGCGCAGGATTAATTGGCGCTGAATACAGCAATGACTTACTGCAGGCTGGCGTGCAGATTGAAGCGGTGGATCCAATGCCCGGTGTGCTTGGAACCCTGCTACCTCAAGAAGCGGCCAAAGGCGTTCAAACTGCCCTTGAAAAAGCCGGTGCCCGCTTCCACTTCGGGACCACGGTGCAACGAATAGATCGCGACGGCAGTGGCGTGATTGCCCATTTAAACAATGGCGAGACAGTGCAGGCCGATATTGTGTTGTCGGCGATTGGTGTGCGCGCCAACACCGCCCTTGCAGCCGCCGCCGGGCTTGAGGTCAATCGCGGCATTTGCACCGACAGCTACTGCCGCACCAGTGATCCCGATATTTATGCCTTGGGCGATTGCGCCGAGGTTGACGGCCAGCTGCTCTACTATGTGGCGCCATTGATGAACTGTGCCCGTCAATTGGCAAAAACCCTGACTGGCGAGCCCTCAGCGGTGCACTACGGGGTTATGCCGGTGGCGATAAAGACGACCCTGCATCCGGTTATGGTTGTGCCAGCGCCCCGGGACTGTCCGGGTGAATGGCACATCGACGTCAATACAGCGTCAGGCTATGCCGGGTACTTTGTGTCCGCGGACGGTGAAGACAACGGCGCGGTAAAGGGGTTTGCTCTTACCGGTGACCAGCTTGGCCTGCGCGAAACGATGATGGCGAAGATGTCTTAAAAACAGCTCGTAATAAAAGCGTTTTTAAACACTAGTCAAACTTGGCGTCGCGCTTTTCAACAAAGGCATCTCGGGCTTCCTGAGAGTCTTTATCTTTGTACGCCTGCAGCGTGAAGCCCTGCTCCCAGCGATATTTATCCTCGAGGTTGCCATCCTCAATACCTGTCAAAGCCTCTTTTGCCAGTTTGATCATGGCTGGTGACTTTTCGGCAATACTCGCAGCGATAGCCATTGCTCTGTCGCGCAGTTCAGCCAGGGGCACCACAGCCTCCACGGCACCGAGACGGTAGGCTTCCTGGGCATCAATAAACTCGCCGGTAAAATACATATATCTCACTTTTTGCACCGGGAACATACGCTGCAAATGAGCACCGCCACCCAGGGCGCCGCGATCCACTTCAGGTACGCCAAAGCGCGCGCATTCCGACGCCACAATAATATCTGCCGCCCCGGCAATACCAATACCACCGCCAAGAACAAAACCATGCAGCGCAACAATCACCGGCTTGGGGTTGCGGTGAATGGCGGCAAAGGTGTCGTAATTGCCTTTGTTAACACTGAGAATCTTATTGCTGTCGGCGGCCAGCTCCTTGATATCGACACCAGCACAAAACCCGCGCCCCTCTGCACGCACCACAATAACGTGGACTTCATCATCGCGGCCCAGTGTTTCAAGGCAGGCGGCGATGGCAGCCCATTCGCTGCTGTCGAAGGCATTGACTGGCGGTTTGGAGAAAATAAGTTCTGCAATATTCGCGTTAACAACAACCGAGAAAGCCATGATGTTAATCCTGTGTATGGTTGTGAGTTGAGGGGCCAGCAGCTGAAAGCGCCGATGACTCAGCAAGTGCCGTTAGCTTGGTAAGCGCCGCCAGCCCGTTAATAGCCTGGTCCGCTTCAGCGACAATCGATGTAATCAGCGCGTCGACAGTCGGCAGGTCAGAGATAATCCCGGCAACCTGACCACTGGGCAAAATACCCTGATCCGGGTGCCCTTTCACCATCGCCTCTTGAATCATCATCGGCGCATTGGCTGCCATCAGGGTCTGCGCCCAACTGAGGTCGCCGGTGCGACTAATTGCCCAGGCAGACTTGAGACTGGATAGCAGTGATGCGTTAGCGCCGCGGGAAAACGCCAGACCATTTTTTACCGCCAGCAACCACATACCCAACGTTGAAGTGCGGTTGAGTTTATCGAGACAGGGGTTATTGATCATGCGCTGCGGCAGACCGTCGAGCTTGGTACTGATTTGAATTTGCTCGGGCGCAGCATTGGTATAGTTAGCTTTGGTCAATTCAGGCACTGGCGACTCCGCTGTCATCAAAAACCGCGTTCCCATGGCAATACCATCCGCTCCCATGGCCAGCGCCGCCACCAATCCGCGACCATCGCGGTAACCTCCCGCAGCAATAACCGGAACCTGCACCTTGGCTAACACATCCGGAAGTAGAATGGTCGAGGCAACGGCGCCGGTGTGTCCCCCGCCCTCACTGCCCTGGACGACAACCGCATCGGCACCCAACGTCACCGCTTTCACCGCATGTTTTGTGGCTCCCACAGTGGGTATGCACACAATGCCGGCCGCCTTCAACTTTTCAATCAGGGCCGGTACCGGCGAGCGGCTGTAACTCACTGCGCGCACACCATATTTCACACAGAGATCAACAATATCCGGTGCCTGTGCCATATACATATGAAAATTGACACCAAAGGGGCCATCAGTGAGGGCTTTAATCTCAAGAATTCCCTGCTCCACCTCTTGCGCCGTCATCACAGCACCGGCTAAAAACCCGAAACCACCTGCATTGGTTGTCGCCGCGACCAACTTGGCATCAGCCACCCAGCCCATCGCCGTTTGAATAATCGGGTAGCGACAGCCGAGCATATCGGTTAAACGTGTTTGCATAGGTCGTTTCCTTAGGTCTCGATGGCCCTATTATTGCGCGATTCATTTACCGCGTCTGTATTTCTGCTGCCGATCGCATAGTGCATCTGGACGATACAGCAGGGCAAAAAACATTTGTCCTGAAATGTTTTTTTCTGGATACTTTTGCGAAAGATAAGCGGCCTGTGCAAACTCTTCCTGTTACTTTTACAGCGCCGAAAAATAATAAAAAGCTCTTGAGGGAACACCACTATGCCAGCATCGAGTGCCACCTACCACAGTGCCGTCAGTCAACTGACCTCTGCCGGCGCCCCCTTTGAGATCATCGACTCTGTGCGCAATGGCGCTGTTATGAAAGCCTATAAAAATGCGCCCCAAAGCCTGCTGGCTGTAATCAATCAGGGACGCCAGTTTGGTGACGCACCCTTTGTGTCCTACCAGGGACAAACCCACAGCTTCACTGATTTTTTTGCCCAGGTAGACAGCCTGCGTAATAGCTTGATCAATCAACAGCAGATTGAAAAGGGAGACAAAATTGCCATTGCCATGCGCAACTGCCCGGAGTGGATGATTGCTTTTGTCGCCATACTCGGCTGCGGCGCCGTTGCCGTTCCTCTCAATA
>JALRJD010000337.1 GCA_023255165.1 Porticoccaceae bacterium
AGCCTAACTAGGGTTCGAATCCCTATCCCACCGCCATTACATAAAAAAGCCTCCCTTGCGGAGGCTTTTTTATTGGCGGTGAGATAGGGTGAGACCCCTAGCAGGGTTCGACCAAATGCGCAGCATTTGGGACGAGCCGCAACGCGGCGAAGCCCCGGAGGGGTAAATTCAATCACCACATTGAATTTATCAATCCCTATCCCATGCGACCTAAACCCCACTCAACACGAAATATCTCTTCGCCTGTTTTGCAGATACAAAACAATCAAACAAGGAGAATAACGCGAGCGATTGGCGCCAATAATATTTAATTTTTGAACGTCGAGAATTCGACAACAAATAACCATCAAGAAACAATGGTCTCCCCTTCAGGAGTCGAACCTGAAATTCAAGCTTAGGAGGCTAGCGTGATATCCGATTTCACCAAGGGGAGCTGCGCGCATTATATAGAACAATGCCGGGCGGCTAAATAGACCCGCCGCACGCGCCGTGAAAACTTTGCCTAAAAACCTCGCGGGTTTGCCGCTTTCCGTTACAATCCGCGCCATGAATCTGCTTCTGTTAAAACCCGAACAAATCAATAACAGCGTGGCCATGGTCAGCGGCCGTCAGCTCGACCAGCTGATTCAGGTACAGGGTTGCGTGCCCGGCGATAGCGTGCGTGTCGGCGAGCTCAACGGCTTGATCGGCAGCGCAATTGTCACCGAGCTCAACGACCAACGTGCGGTGCTGGAACTGAATCTGGACAGTGCAGCGCCCCCGCCTCTGCCTCTGACTCTGTTGCTGGCGATGCCACGGCCGAAGATGTTGCGACGCACTTTGCAGACGGTTGCCTCGATGGGGGTTAAGCAGATTTATTTGATTAATTCTTTTCGCGTGGAGAAAAGCTTTTGGCAGTCGCCGTTTCTGCAGCCCGAGGCGATTGAAGAACAATTGATATTGGGGCTGGAACAGGCGCGCGATACGCAGTTGCCTGAATTGCATATTCGCAAACGCTTTAAGCCGTTTGTTGAGGATGAGTTGGCGGCGATTATTGCGGGTACAGAGGCATTATTAGCGCACCCGATTACCGACTCTCCCTGTCCGATTGATCTGCAGAAACCTGCCACTCTGGCAATTGGCCCCGAGGGTGGTTTTATTCCCTATGAAGTTGAACAGCTCTGCGCGGCAGGCTTTGAGGCGGTACATATAGGTCCGCGCATTCTGCGGGTCGAGACCGCCGTGCCAGCTTTAATAGCCCGGCTATTCCCCGGCCAGTAGCTGTCATTGGCGGTAGCATCGCGACGCTAACCTAGCGACGACGGGGCTTGGTGCGCGAAGCGCGCGGCTGAGATTTGATCCTCGGCTTGGCTTTCTTGGTATCGCGGCGCATCACTTCTTTCTCGCGGCGGGATTCGCCCGGCACCAGAAATCCATCACCACTGCCAATCAGATCACTGCGGCCCATGCGCCGCAGAGCCTTGCGCAATATTGGCCAGTTCTCCGGATCGTGATAGCGCAAAAAGGCTTTGTGCAGGGTGCGCTGCTCCTGGCTTTTAGCGCTGAAAATCTTCTCGCTATTATTTTTGCCCAGCGGCTTAAGCGGATTTTTCTCGGTGTAATACATGGTCGTGGCCGAGGCCATCGGCGATGGATAAAAACTCTGCACCTGATCAACCCGAAAACCATTGGCCTTTAGCCAGAGGCCGAGACTCATCATATCTTCATTAGTTGAGCCCGGGTGCGCGGAAATAAAGTAGGGAATCAGATATTGCTTTTTGCCCGCCTCTTTTGAGAAGCGCTCAAACATCTCTTTAAATTCGTAATAGCTGCCCATGCCCGGCTTCATCATTTTTGACAGCGGCCCCTCTTCCGAATGCTCAGGCGCAATCTTCAAATAACCCCCCACATGGTGAGTAACCAGCTCTTTGACATACTCCGGATCTTTTACCGCCAGGTCGTAGCGCAAACCTGAGGCGACCACGACTTTTTTGACCCCCGGCAACTCGCGGGTTTTGCGGTAGAGCTGAGTGGTGTGTTTGTGGTCAGTCTCGAGGTTGACGCAGATCGACGGATACACGCACGAGGGACGACGGCAGGTTTCCTCAATCTTTTTATCTTTGCAGTTAAGCCGATACATATTGGCGGTCGGCCCACCGAGATCAGAAATAACACCGGTAAAGCCCGGCGTCATATCACGAATCTTCTCCACTTCACTGAGAATCGACTGTTCGGAGCGGCTCTGGATAATTCGCCCCTCGTGTTCGGTGATTGAGCAGAAGGTACAGCCGCCAAAGCAGCCGCGCATAATATTGACCGAAAAGCGGATCATCTCGTAAGCGGGAATTTTGCTGTCGCCATAGCTGGGGTGCGGCACGCGCTTGTAAGGTTGATCGAAAACCCAGTCCAACTCTTCCGTTTCCAGGGGTATTGGCGGTGGGTTCACCCAAATATCATTGCGCCCCTGCTTTTGCACCAGCGGTCGCGCATTGCCGGGGTTGGTCTCGCGGTGAAAAATTCGGTCGGCGTGGGCATAGAGCACCGGATCGGCGACCACATCGTCAAACGACGGCATACGAATATAGGTTGAGCTGGGGTCGGTTTTAATCGCCTGGGTGTCGGGAACAATTGACACCAACTGTTCTTCGCCTTCAAGTTCCAGCGCGGCATTTGAGTTTGAACTGGAACAGGTCTCGGCTTTGCGGGCGTTTATGCGAATGGTTTTGGCGTCAGCATTGTCGCCGGGCTGGGACATTTCATAGGGGTTTTTGGGTTTACCCAGACGCCCTGGCTGATCAACCGAAGTCGAATCAATCTCGCGCCAGCCATCGGGAATACTGCGACACATAAAGGCCGTGCCGCGCAGGTCGGTAATCTCGCGAATCTGTTCACCTTTGGCCAGCCTGTGAGTCAGCTCAATCATGGCGCGCTCGGCATTGCCATAGAGCAGTATATCGGCGGTGGAATCGATCAAGACCGAGCGTTTCACCGTCTCCGACCAGTAATCGTAATGAGCCAAACGTCGCAGGCTGGCTTCAATACCACAGGCAACCACGGGCACATCAGCAAAGGCCTCACGGCACTTTTGCGTGTAGACCGTCACCGCGCGGTCTGGCCGCTTGCCGCCAACATCGCCCGCGGTGTACGCGTCGTCGTGGCGCAGGCGCCGATCCGCGGTATAGCGATTGATCATCGAATCCATATTGCCGGCGGTCACCCCAAAATAGAGATTGGGTTTGCCAAGCACTTTAAAACTGTCGACATTGCGCCAGTCCGGCTGTGAGATAATGCCCACTCGATAGCCCTGCGCTTCAAGCACGCGCCCGATCACCGCCATACCAAAACTGGGGTGGTCGACATAGGCATCGCCCGTGACCAAAATCACATCGCAACTGTCCCAGCCAAGCTGATCCATCTCCTCCCGCGACATCGGCAAGAACGGTGCGGGCAACAGACATTCGGCCCAGTACTTCGGGTAGTCGAAAATCGGCGTCGGGTTATCGGAAATGGCGGCCATAGTCTTTACGCTTCTAATAAAAAGGCTTTACGCTTCTAATAAAAAATCTTAACGCTTCTAACCAATAGTCTTTACGCTTTGATTTAAGGGTTTTCGCTATCGGTTGTGCGTTAATTGCAGCGCATTGTACTGGATTTGGCTTGCGTGGGAGTGACTGATTTCAATGCTTTATCGGGGTCAGCAACAGAGCAATCTCTTTCTCTAAATGATAACGATTATTATTAACATTTATTCGCGATAGGCGTACAATCCACAATTATTCTTCTTAACTCGAGAAAACAGGATGACATTGTGGGATCTTAAACAGGGCGCTTCCGCCACCGTGGCCGGTTTCTGTGGATCACTGCAGGGCGACTACCGCACTCGCCTCAGCGAACTGGGCTTCCACCCCGGTGAGCAGATCGCCTGCGTACTCTCACCCAACCTCGGCGCGCCCAAGCTCTACCGCGTCAACAATACAGTTTATTCACTTGATGACAGCGTCGCATCGCTGATCAACCTTGCCTAGAGCCCACCCCTTTTAATGTCCAAAACCATTCTTATCGGCAGCCCCAATTCGGGCAAAAGTCTGTTATTTAACAAGCTCACTGGCCTCAACCAAAAAGTCGCCAACTTCCCCGGCATCACGGTCAATATCAGTTCCGGCAAAAGTCTCGCCGACCCTGGCAATCTGCTGATGGATTTCCCCGGTGTCTATTCCCTGCGCACGATTTCCGCCGAGGAAAAGGTCTCGGTCGACGCCTTTTACGCCGGACTCAATGACCCGGAGATCAGCACGGTGGTCTGTGTGGTCGATGTTACGCGCCTTGAGAAAGGGCTGATCTTTGCGCTGCAGGTGATCAATGCCTGTGCCGAGCGCGGCAAGCCGGTGGTGATTGCGGCCAATATGATGGACGTGCTGAATAATCACGGCATGGAAATGGATATTGACGGCCTTGCCGATGCGCTGAAGGTTCCGGTGGTGGGCATTTCAGCAAAATCCGGCACCGGCCTGGCAGAGCTGCAAGCGCTGCTCGCCAGCCATCAGGATCTTCCCGAGCCCTTTGTCGGCGGTATTATCGCCAGTGACGATTCCGTGGTTCATCGCCAGGCCCAGCAACTGGCAGACAGCTTTGGCCCCAAGGGCGATCTGTTGATCAATTCGCAGACCAGGCTGGACAGCTTTTTTCTGCACTCCTGGTTTGGTGGCGTCAGCTTTGTTGCGATTATGTATATGCTGTTTCAGAGCATTTTCACCTGGGCCGCGCCAGCGATGGATGCCGTCGAGAGCATATTGCAGATGACCGCGGCATGGATTATTCCCCTGCTGCCCGCCGGGCCAGTCAGTGATTTTGTTGCCGATGCACTGTTTGGTGGTATTGGTGCATTTCTGGTTTTTGTGCCGCAGATATTTGTGCTTACCCTGGTGGTGGGCATGCTTGAAGACAGCGGCTATCTGGCCCGCGCCGCGGTTATCTGCCACAAACCACTGCGTTTCTTTGGCCTTACCGGCAAAAGCTTTATTCCCATGCTATCCGGCGTCGCCTGTGCCATTCCCGGCATCTATGCGGCGCGAACAGTGGATTCTCCGCGCAAGCGCTGGCTGACCTATCTGGCTATCCCGTTAATGCCCTGCTCCGCCCGGCTGCCGGTTTACAGCCTGCTGATTGCCGCCTTTATTCCCGCCGGCTATGCCTTTGGTGGCCTGGTTGGCTGGCAGGGTCTGGCGATGGTGGGGATCTATCTGTTTGGTATTGTCAGTGGCCTGCTGGTGACAGCGGTAGTCTCGAGAACCAACGCCGCCATGCGCACCGATCTGCCCTTTGTGCTGGAGATGCCGCCCTATCGTCTGCCATCGTGGCGGCCGCTGGTGCGCAATGCCTGGAACCGCAGCAAGCACTTTGTCACCAAAGCCGGCAAGGTAATTTTTAGCGTTACCGTGGTGATCTGGGTGTTGGGTTATTTCCCCAACCAGGGCGCCGCGCTCGGCGAATCCTGGCTTGGTCAGATGGGTCAGTTTATCGAACCGCTGTTTTCGCCCTTTGGTCTCGACTGGAAATACGGTGTCGCGATTCTCTCTTCGTTTCTCGCCCGCGAAGTATTTGTCGGCACTCTGGGCACGCTGTTTGGCATTGAAGGCGGCGAAGAAAATATTATCTCGCTGGCAGAACATATCCAGAATAGCGGCCTGCCGATCGGCGCCGGTTTTGCTCTGCTGGTGTTTTTCTCTATCGCCCTGCAGTGCGTTTCAACTCTCGCCGTGTTGCGCAGGGAAACCGGCTCCTGGCGACTGCCGCTGCAAATGTTTGTCAGTTACAGCCTGCTCGCCTATTCAGCCGCTTGGCTAACCTTTATTGTTGTGCAAGCCATCGCAGCCTGAGGCGGCGCTCTCTATGCACAGCCTTACTATTCAGGAAATCCCCTACCAGGCGAACAGTGAGTCGCTGTTTGCCAGGATTCGGGATCTGCCCGACGCGGTTTGGCTCGACAGTGGCAAACCACAGAGCACCCAGGGACGCTACGATATTATCTCCGCCTGCCCCGACAGGTTGATCGAAACCCGTGGCCATAGCTCCGTTATTCGCAATACAGGCAACCAGTCGGCCGCCGTACAAATCACTGATCAGGTTAGCAGCGAAGATCCCTTTACCCTGGCCGAGCAGCTGCTCGAGCCGATGCTGGGTGATGAAATCAGCACTGAGTACCCCTTTGTCGGCGGTTTAATTGGTTACTTTGCCTATGATCTCGGTCGACGTTTTATTGAGCTTCCGGAAACCGCAGGCAGCGTTACCGACCTGCCGGATATGCGCATTGGGCGTTTTCTCTGGGCGTTGGTCATTGATCACGAAACTCAGCGCAGCGAATTAATCTTTCATCGCCAATGCCCGCAGAGCCTGCAAGCCCAAATCAGCGATCGGTTCAGTGGCGCTGACCACGAGCCGGCCAGCAGTGCTCTATTTAGGCTGCACAGCGCCTTTTCACCGACCCTGTCAAAATCTCAATATCAGTCGGCAATTGGCGATATCAAAGGCTATATCAGCGCGGGCGACTGCTATCAGACTAACTTTACCCAGCACTTCTCGACCCAGTTCGACGGTGATCTGTGGCCCGCCTATCTGGCCCTGCGCAACACCGTTGGCTCGCCCTATTCGGTGTTTTGGCAGTGGCGCGATCAGGGGCTGCTGTGCCTGTCACCAGAACGCTTTATCAAGCTCATAGACAAGCAGGCGGAAACCAAGCCGATCAAAGGCACCATTAAGCGCGGCGGAGACCCCGGGGAAGATTTGCATCGCGCCGAGGCATTGATTGCCAGCGGTAAAGACCGCGCCGAGAATCTGATGATTGTCGATTTGCTGCGCAATGATTTAAGCCGCAACTGCAAGCCCGGCAGCATTCAGGTGCCCAAGCTGTTTGCTCTGGAGAGTTTTCCCAATGTTCACCATCTGGTCAGCACGGTAACCGGTGTGCTGGCGGACGATTCAACCCCATTGAATCTGCTGCGTGACAGCTTTCCCGGCGGTTCGATTACCGGCGCGCCAAAGAAGCGGGCCATGGAAATTATTGAGGAGTTGGAGCCGGTGCGACGTTCAGTTTACTGCGGCAGCATTGGTTATATCAGCGCCAACCGCAATATGGACACCAATATCGCCATTCGCACCCTGATTGCCGATGGCGACACGTTACACTGCTGGGGCGGTGGCGGTATTGTCGCCGACTCGCAGGAAGCGCAGGAATACCAGGAGTCGATCGACAAAATCAAGGCGCTGCTAATGGCGCTGGAAGCCTTTATTTAGATCGAAATCAGTTTAACTACCAACAGTAAACAACTGATATTTAATGCCTTAATGCTCGGTTATTCTTGAAAAGCCCGCGCCACTTCCTCGCCGATAATATCAATCCCGGCCTTTACCACCGCGCCGTCCTGGGCATAGGAGACGCGGATACATTCCTGCTGATGGCGCCAGTCACCGCTGATACCGGTAAAGAAATTATGCCCGGGCACAATCAACACCCCGCGGGCCTTGAGTCGCTCGTAGAGAGTCTGACTGGAGATCGGCAGCCCCTCAAACCACAACCACAAAAAGATTGCTCCTTCAGGACGGTGGATACGAAAAGGCAAGTCACCCAGCGCTTCGCGAAACCATTGCACCGTCTGTTCAGCGCGCTGACGATAAAACGGCGCGATAGTATTGCGACTCAAGGAAAGTATCTCACCACTGCTAACCAGCTCTCGGGCCAGCGCCGGACCGAGATTGCCGCAGGCCAGGCTGACAATGGTATTGGCTCTGGTGTAGGCCTGAATCAGCTCTTCACTGGCGACAATTATTCCAGTACGGACGCCGGGTAGACCCAGCTTGGAGAGGCTTAAAACCAGAATGGTATTACTATTCCAGTGTGGTTTGGCATCGTTAAAAATAATGCTAGGGAACGGCAGGCCATAGGCGCCATCGAGAATAAACGGAATATCATGGGCGCTGGCGATAGCGTCAAGCTGCTCAATCTCCCCATCAGTGAGCACATTGCCGGTCGGGTTGGTCGGGCGCGACACACAGAGCGCAGCCGTCTGCTGGTCGATAGCCAGTCGTGAAAAGTCCACATGGTATTTAAACAAATTGTCGTCGAGCAACTCGATTTCGGGCCGCGTGGCGGTAAACAGATTGTCACTCAAACCAATATCGCGGTACCCAATATATTCCGGCGCCAGAGGCAAATGGATAGTGCGCTGACTGCCGTCGGCCATCTCGCCAGCAAACATATTGTAGAGCACAAAAAACGCCGACTGACTGCCATTGGAAACGGCGATATTACGCGCGGACAGATCCCAGCCAAACTGCTGTCGCAACAGCCCGGCGATCTGTTCGAGAAAATGCTTGTCACCCTGAGGCGACTGATAGACGCCCATCAGACTGTGCAGTTGGGCGGGATCGGCAAGTACCGTCTCCAGCCGCGCTCTGAATACCTGCTCGACCTCGGCGATGCGCCCGGGATTGCCGCCGCCCATAAAGATCATATCGGGATTTTCGTTAAGCGCTGTGCCCAGATCGCCCATCAGCTCGACAATGCCGGACTGACTGGAAAATTTTTCGCCAAACTTTGATAACTTCACTAACCTGCTCTCCTTGTGTCCCTGGGTTTAAAAATTGACTAACTGTCCATATGGCGAAAGGTAAAGTTGACCCGCGCCCTGTCCACTGTTTTGGTCTTCGCCAACCGATGCTGCCAATAACTCTGAATGCCCGGCCCCATAACCAACAGCGACCCATGAGGCAGCGAAATAGCCAGCTTCTCTTTGGTGAGATTATGGCGCAGCTGAAAGACCCGTTCGGCGCCAAGGCTCAGCGAGGCAATCACCGGCTCAAAACCCAGTTCGGGCTCATCGTCCGCATGCCAATCGACGCTATCCGACCCATCGCGATAATAATTAACCAGTGCGCGGTTAAAATCTTGCCCAGCCTGAACCTCGATCTCTTCGCGTAACGCATCGATCCACGCCGGAAAGGCAACCGCCTGAAGACAAATATTGGAATAAGTGTAGCTGGTTTTTGGATCGCCAAACCATTGCTGCAACCGGGGAATCGGGATAACTTTGCCTGCAATTCGGATATTGTCACTGCGCCAGTTAATATGCTCAATCGACTGCCGCAACAGCGCGTCGGCACGCTCGGAACTGAGCCAATTGGGCCAAAAAGCGATACTGCTTTGACGCTGCTCGGTAAGCGGCACCGGAATCAGTTGCTGATCAAAAAGATCCATAACCTAGAGCCCATAGACCCGGGGTTCAATCTCCAGAATAACCCCGAAGCCTTGCGTCACAGCGTCACGCACCTCGGCGGCCAGCGCCATTAACTCGGCGCCACTGGCATCGCCGCGATTAACCAGTACCAGCGCCTGCTGGTCGTGCACTGCCACCCTGCCGCGGACTGCGCCCTTCAAGCCAGACTGTTCAATTAACCAGGCGGCGGGCACCTTGGCTGAGCCATCGGCCTGAGGATAGTGCGGCATCTGTGGAAATTGCGCCAACAGCGTCGCCAGCTGTTCAGAAGCAACCAGTGGGTTTTTAAAAAAGCTGCCGGCATTGGGCAGCAGGTTGGGGTCGGGCAGTTTTTGCTGGCGAATGGTACAAACCAACTGGCTAACCATTTTCGGGGTAACTGCCGCGGCCGGTAAATGATGCTCTGCGCAGTACCCAACCACAGCCGCATCCAGTGCCGGATAGGCTGTGTTTAAACTCGGCTCTGTACTCAACCGCAGGGTGATATCGACAATAATGTAGCGATCGCGGCCAGCCTGTTTAAACAGACTGTCACGGTAGCCAAACTGACATTGATCCCGATCAAAGCTGACCACCTCCCCCGACAGTAAATCCACCGCCCGCAGGGAAACAAACAGATCCGCCAACTCGACTCCATAGGCGCCAATATTCTGAATTGGTGCAGCTCCCATGGTGCCGGGGATTAACGACAGGTTTTCCAGACCGTACCAGCCCTGCTCAAGACTGCGCAGCACCTGCTGATGCCAATTTTCCCCGGCACCCCAAGTGACCTCGACAGCATTGTTGGCACTGTCCAGCCGGTGGCTGACGCCGCACAGGTTAAGCTGAATCACCAGCCCGGCAATATCGCCAGCCAGCACAATATTGCTACCGCCACCAAGCGCGGTAACGGCCAGCCCCCGATCGCGGGCAAAGGCTAACGCTTCGAGCAGCTCATCCAGTTCACTCACCGAAGAGAAGTACTCGGCCTTGGCCTGCAAGGCCAGACTGTTATAAGGCTGCAGTGAAATATTGTGCTGAATCGCAGGCATCAGAAGCGCAATACCTCCGGGCGATGAAGCTCAATATGTTGCAGCAGGCCTGCCGATGCATCTTCCACCAAGCCAAACACCAGCTCAAAACCCTCGTCGCCACCGTAGTAAGGATCAGGCACTTCCAGATACTCGGACTGACTGGAGAAATCGAGAAAAAGGCCCAGATGGCCCTGATAGTCCGCAGGCTGCATGGCACGCAGATCTTTTAGGTTAGCGTTATCCATCGCGAGAATATAATCAAATTGAGCAAAATCCGCGCTGGTCACCAAACGTGCGCGCAGATCACTGAGATCGTAACCTTTGGATGCGGCGACCTGAGCCGTGCGCTGGTCCGGCGCATGATCCAGATGCCAGTCACCGGTCCCCGCGGAATCCACCAGTATCGACTTGCTGTAACCGCTATTCTCAACCAGCCTGGCAAACACACCATGAGCTGTTGGCGAGCGGCAGATATTACCAAGACAGACAAACAGCACCGAGATGGCAGTGACTTGCTGGGGCATTTGCCTGTTCATTTGCTGGGTCATTTATAATTCCAAAAGATTTTAAGAAAAGCTGTAAAAACAAGGCCTTAAAAACAGCCGCCTAAAGGGTTAATTTAAAGATATAAAACAGATTAATTATTACTCTCAAGCCATTGTTTTTAATCGATTTAACGCGGGCTACTTTAATAAATCAATAACCGCCTGCAGATCCGCTTCGGTATCAATACCGCCAGGCACCGGCTCAATCGCCTGCACCACATGAATCGCCACGCCCTGCCACATAAAGCGCAGCTGCTCGAGCTTTTCGGTATTTTCAATCGGCGCCACCGGCCAACTGACAAAGTCATTCAGCTCACTTACGCGGTAGGCGTAAATACCAATATGGCGGCAGAAATCCTGATCCATGGGAACTGGTCCAGTTCCAGCATTATCTTGCTGATGATCCCGCGGCCAGGGAATCGGCGCGCGGCTAAAATAGAGCGCCATATTGCGCTGATTGGTCACCAGCTTGACCATATTGGGGTTATGCAGATCCTCAAGTCGCTCAATCGGCTCACAGAGCGTAGCCACACCAGCGGCGGGATTGGCGGCCAGATTACTGGCAACCTGATTAATCACGGCGGGC
This sequence comes from Porticoccaceae bacterium, assembly GCA_023255165.1. Classification (GTDB taxonomy): domain Bacteria; phylum Pseudomonadota; class Gammaproteobacteria; order Pseudomonadales; family Porticoccaceae; genus HTCC2207. The sequence goes on from JALRJD010000337.1 coordinate 11,393, forward strand.
GGGATCAATGGTTCGTCGCCCTGGACATTAACCACAATATCGCTGTCCATCAGCCCCAGTGCCGCAGCGACTTCCTGAAGGCGATCTGTGCCCGATGGATGATCGGCTCTGGTCATGCAGACCTCAGCGCCAAATGCCCGCGCAGCGGCCTCGATACGGTCATCGTCAGTGGCAATAACCACTCGCGCAGCGGCGCTTTTGCCCGCCTGTTCCCAGACCCTCTGAATCATCGGCTTGCCGGCAATATCTCGCAGAGGCTTGCCGGGCAGCCGTGTCGAACCAAAGCGCGCGGGAATAATCACTGTAAACTGCATGCTGTTTTACCTGAAACCGGTTATTTTTTTAAACGCGCCAATTGCGCAACGAGCCTGTCGACGAAGTCTGAATCAATCTCGGCTTCGATATCCAGCACCCAGACTTTATCTGAAAGCGCAGCCCCAGCCGACAATTTAACCGCATCTTTGGCGGTAATCACCACCGGGAAATGATCATTAAAATTCAGATCATCGCTGGCTAGAGGCCGGTGATCATCAACCCCATGCAAATCAACTTGCAGGCCAAACTGCTGCAACGTCAGGGCAAAGCGCTGCGGGTTGCCAATCGCCGCCACCGCATGCACTGGCGAGGCTCCATAAGCCTGCATCCACTCTTCAATCGACTGCGAGATGCCAGAATTGAGTTGGGTAAACTGGCGCGGCGCGATTTGCATGACCTCAACCGAGGTTACCGGCAACTCGAGCGCTGCGATATTCTCGGCGCTATTGACCACGACAAAATCCGCCTGCAGCAGACGATCAGGCCCTTCGCGCAGTGGCCCGGCGGGCAGCCGGCGGCCATTGCCAAGACCACGCTGACCATCGACCACCACAATTTCAATATCGCGGTGCAATCTATAGTGCTGCAAACCATCGTCGCTGAGCACCAGATCGCATGGATAGTTATCAAGCAGATAATTAGCCGCGGCGGTTCGATCAGCACCAACCACCACAGGACAACCCGCAAGCCGTGCAATCAGCAGTGGCTCATCGCCGCTCTGTGACACATCACTGTCGGCAGTCACCGCCAATGGATAACTGGCGGCCACACCACCATAACCGCGACTGACCACGCCGGGATGGTAGCCACGCTGCCTTAATGCCGAGACCAGCGCCACAATCAAAGGGGTTTTACCGCTGCCACCAACAGAGATATTACCGACCACAATTAGCGGTGCACGAAAGCAACCACTGTTGTATTTGGTCTGCAGATAGTGCCGTCTAAGCGCTGCAATGGCGCCAAACAGCCAGGCCAGCGGCAGCACTGCTTTAAGCCAGAGGCTGTCGCGCTGCCAGGCCGACGTCAGGCGTTGCTCAAGCGACAATCTCGGCCCCTGACTCGGTAAATTGTTTGCGGTAGAGCTGCGCATAGCGGCCCTCGGCGGCAAGCAGCTCGGCATGACTGCCCTGCTCAACAATACGCCCCTCTTCCATTACCAGAATACGGCTGGCCTTCTCGACGGTGCTCAGACGATGGGCTATTACAAAGGTAGTGCGCGACTTCATCAACTCTTCCAGCGCCGCCTGAATATAGTGCTCGGAATCGGTGTCCAGCGCCGAGGTTGCCTCGTCGAGAATCAGTATCGGTGCATCTTTCAGAATCGCTCTGGCAATCGCCAGTCGCTGGCGCTGACCGCCGGAGAGCATCACCCCGTCATCGCCGACAATGGTGTTGTAACCGTCGGATAACTGTTCGATAAATTCGTCGGCATGGGCAATTTTCGCGGCGGCCTTGACCTCTTCGAGCGAGCGACCGGAGAGCTCTCCATAGGCAATATTGTTGCGCACGCTGTCGTTAAACAGGGTTACATTCTGACTGACCTGAGCGATATGGCTGCGCAGGTTATGCAACTTAAAGTCGTTGACGTCGACGCCGTCGAGCAGAATATGCCCTTCACCGTGATTGTAGAAACGGGCGATCAGACTCACCAATGTAGTCTTGCCGCTGCCAGAGGAGCCAACCAGAGCAATGGTCTCGCCGGGTTCTACAGTAAAGTTAATATCCTGCAGTATGGGGCGACCATCGCAGTCGTAGTGAAAGTTGATATGCTGGAAGTCAAAGCGCCCCTCCACCGAGTCGAGCTCAACGGTGCCGTTATCGACCTCGGGCTGGGCATCGAGAATCTCGAAAATCGACTCTGCCGCGGCGATGCCTTTTTGAATATCGCTGTTAATTTCAGTGACCTGACGGATGGGTTTAATCAACATGCCTGAGGCCACCAGAAAGGTAATAAAACTGCCGGTGCTCATGGTTTCGAGAATCGCCGGACTGAGCATAAAACCGGTAATGCCGGCAAAGGCCAGCGACACCAGCAACATCACCAGCGGGTTGCTGACGCCCTCGGTGAGGGCCATTTTCATATTCTGGCGGCGGTTGCTGTGGCTGGCCTGCAACATCCTGTCGCGTTCGTTTTTCATAGCGCCAAACATGCGTACTTCCTGATAGCCATTGACCACTTCCTGGGTCACATGGGTTACATCACCCATCGCCGATTGAATACGGGTGCTGATAAGCCTGAAGCGCTTGCTCACCGCGTTGACCAGCAGGCCGATCAGCGGCATCACCGCCAGGAAGAACAGCATCAGTCGCCAGTTAACATAAAACAGATAGGCCATCAGTCCGATCACCAGACTGCCCTGCTGGAGCAGTGTTTTAAGCGCCTTGGTGCTGGCCTGGGTGACCTGCTGAACATTAAAGGTCACCACCGAAACCAGATGCCCGGACATGGAACGGTCAAAGAAGCCAAACGGCAGCTGCAGATACTTCTCAAAGATATCGCTGCGCAGAGAGTGCACCAGATAGTTGGAGACATAGGCCAATCCATAGCTGCCAACCAGATAACCAAGGCCTCGCAACAGGCTTATCAGCACCAGAAACAGTGGAATCACCAGCCAGGTGTTGTCGACCAGGCTGTCGCCAAACAGCAGATCGGCAAACAATGCGGTCATGCCGGTTTGAGGCAATGTAGCGGTTTGAGCAGTTTCAGCCGCGTTGGAGGTAAGATTGCCGACTGTGTCGGTGATAAAGCCGAGCAGATCAACAAACGCTACTTCGGCAAACGAGTGCAGCACCAGACCAAAGATACTCACTACAAAGGCAAGCCAGAAACGTCGAACATATCGCAGGAGGCGCAGGTAGGTGGTGGCGCCGTTGGGGACGATCCGCTGGGTCATAGGGTTATGGCTCTTGTGGCTGTTGCGTTGCAATATTAAGTGACTCAAATCCCAATCTGCCCGCAGCGTCCATCGCGGTAATAACTGCCTGATGAGTAGACTGCGCATCGGCGGTAATAATCAGCGGTATATCCCTGTTACCTTCAGAGGCATCTCTCAAGGCTGCCATAATGGTCTTGATGTCGCGATTTATCAAATTTTGTCCATTCACCGAGTAACTGCCGTCCCGGCTTACCACCAGTTCCAGGGGCGCCTGCTGCTCGGCGGCCGCGGGTTCACCCTCCGCCTCCGGCAAGCTGATCAACATCCGCGTCTCACGAGTAAAGGTGGTAGTCACCATAAAGAAAATCAGCAGCAGAAACACCACATCGATTAGCGGTGTCAGATTGATGCCGTTATCCGGCTTGGCCCTGCGGGGAAATTTCACCGGTGTATTATCGCGGAGGTAGATTTGGACATCAGTCAGGTCTGCCGAAACAGGTCGCTGTGCATGGCATCAACCAGCTTGGTCGCCTGCCCCTCCAGCTGCACAATCAGCGACTCTACATGACGCTCAAAATAGCGGTGGGAAACCATCGCCGGAATCGCAATGGTGAGACCGGCCGCGGTAGTAATCAGCGCCTGGGAGATGCCGCCAGCCAAATCAGCGGCGTTACCGGTGCCGTGAAGCATAATATCCGAGAATACCTGAATCATTCCCAGCACCGTACCCAACAGGCCAATTAAAGGCGCCATATTGGCAATAGTGCCGAGAATCGACAGAAAGCGCTCCAGCTCGTGCACCACCTGCGCAGCAGCCTCTTCGATACTGTCTTTCATGATTTCGCGGCCATGGCCGGAATTGCTGATGCCGGCGGCAAGAATATAGCCCAGTGGCGACGAATCGCGGAGGTCTCGCAAGCTCTCGCCGGCCAATTCGCGATCGCGCAGTTGCTGCCAGACACGGGTCAGCAGACCGCTGGGAACGATTCGATCCGCTTTCAAGGTAATCAGACGCTCAATGGAAATCGCCACCACGATGATCGAGCAGAGTAACAGTGGCCACATAAGCCACCCGCCAGCGAGAAAAATTTGGTACACAACAGCTTCCAGTCAGTCGATTTAATCTGTGCGAGACCTTACCACAAACCGGGTTTGGGCAAAATCCGCAATCCATTTTTGGCGTCATTGATTAGCGGCGCTGCGCTTTGCTCTCACGAACAATTATTTGCTCAAACAGCCATTACCACAAACAATCACTACCACAAGCAGCCACTACCATAAACAGTCACCGCCACCAGTATCTTGTTTCGGAACGCGCCGCTGAAACGGTCAGCTCTCCTGAGGGCTGCCACTCAAAGGTTATAGCACCCTGCTCCGCGGTATTCCAAACTCTGCTACCCAGATTGATATAGCGCTCGGAGACCGAGCTGTGGGGGTGACCAAACTGATGCTGATAGCCCGCCGAGAAAACCACCTGCTTTGGCTGCAGACGCTGGACAAAAGCACTGGTGGAAGACGTTTTGCTGCCATGATGAGGCGCCACCAATAGATCGATCGGCGCAGGCAATAGAATCGCCGAACCCAACAGCTGTGTTTCCACCGCGCTTTCAATATCGCCGGGCAACAGTATTCGGATCTGCCCCCAGCTAATCTGCAATACACAGGAGCTGTTATTTCCGGATGTTTGTCCGCCACGCTCTTTAGCCATCGGCGACAGCATCTGAAACAGCACGCCATCCCAACGCCACTGCTGGCCCGCTTGGCAAATCTCGGTAGATTGGCCCTTTAGGTCATGCTCGGAAAAATATACCCCGGGCCCGGTAATAATGTCATCACTGGGCACTACCTGTTGCAGCGACGGAAAGCCGCCGCTGTGATCGCCGTCTTCATGGCTGATCAAGGTTCTGTCGATGCGACCATAACCGTGCTGCCAAAAATATGGCGCCACAATACCGCTGCCGGCACTGAAACTGTCGCTGTAACGAGGGCCGCTATCATAGAGCAGCCGATGAGTCGGGGTTTCAACAACCACTGCAAGTCCCTGCCCCACATCGAGCACCGTCACACGCAACGTATCTGTTGGCTGCCTACCCAGTAATAGTAGCGCCAGCGGCAGCACACCCAGCCAGCGACAATAGAGATGCCAGGGCAGCAACAGACTTAAACCGGCCAGCAGTGCAGCCGCCAGCGCCAGATTTGACGTGCCCACCGGCGACACCAGAAAGCCCCAGTCAGCAGGCAACAGATCCAGTAGCCGCCACAGGGTGGTTACCGACCAGTCTGAAAGCTGCCAAAGTGCCGCCGCGGCCTGCTGAGAAAAGGGCAACAGCAAACAACCAACCAGAGTGGTGGGCACAGTGAGTGCCGACACCCAGGGAATCGCTAACAGATTGACCAGCGGCGCCAGCCATGACAGGCGCCCGACAAACAGCATTAACGGCACCGACATCACCAATAGCAAAGCCAACTGCGCAGTCAATGTGCGCCTCTGCGGCCACCAGCGTGCCATGGATCGCCAGGGTGAAAACCAGACAATTAAAATTGCCACCGCAATAAAAGAGAGCCAGAAACCGGCGCTCAACACCGCCAGTGGTTGACACAGTGCAATCAGCGTTAAGGCCCAGATCAGGCAGACAAAAGGTTGGATGCGACGAAAGCGCAAGCGGGCAAAAACCACCACCGCTACGGCGATAAGCGCACGCTGGGTTGGCAGCGAAAACCCGGCCAGCAAACTGTAGGCGAAGGCCGCTAGCAGACCCGTGATGGGTGGCAGCCATTGCAAGTTAGGATTTGATGCTCTACGCCCCAGGCGGCCTACCAGGGCTGCAGACACAATGGCTGCGCGGGCCAGCAGCTTACCCAGCGCGGCGCCCAATAGAGCAACCAGCCCAATATGCAGCCCTGAAATAACCAGCAGGTGGACAATCCCCAAGCGCGCCAGCTCCTGCCACCAGCCGCCAAGACGACTTTTATCGCCAATACTCAACGCCAGCAATACAGCGCGACCGCGCAATGAAAGGTCGCTTGATTCAATGGCCTGTTTTATCTGTTCGCGCAGTTGTGCGGAAATAGAGCTCGTATAGCCACTGCCAGCCAGTCCTTCAAATGGCAATTTCATGGCCTGCTGCGACGCGCGTACATATCCTGTCGCTTTATAACCCTGCTGCAACAACCAACTTTGATAATCGAATGCCCGCGGGTTAACAAACCCCCGCGGTCGTCGCAAGCGCGCAGTCAGCTGCCAGCGCTGCCCCGCCCGCAGCTCCTGAGCGCCGTACCAACTTAGCAATATTTTGCCATCGATAATCTGCTTGGCCACCTCTTCTGACCTGCCAAGCCCGTTTGCCCCGCCCGGCTCTTCCGACAGCAAGCGCGCGCTCTCCACAGCAAAATCAAAACGGCTGCGAACCGCATCTCTATCGACCAACCCGATAATCCGGCCCGTCAACTGAAACTCTTCACCATTGAGATTTTCAGGAAGAATATCCTGCAACAATTGCTGAGCGGAAAAAATGCCCCACAGCATACCCGCACCGAGAAACAGCACTCCCCAAATGTGCTGAACTTTCCGTAGGAGTAACAGACCGAACAGGGTAGCGAGCAGATAAAGTGCAAGTGCAACCGGTAAGTCGGGGAGCGCTGGCCAAAATGCCACCGAGAAGATTCCCAGTGCAAGCATCATCAGATTGATCATCCCTGAATTCTCTCTCCATAGATCTGCCGCGCCCAAATCTGCTGAAACTATGCAGAATTCCATTTCGCTGCTAAAGTCTGCGCACAGGATCGGCGCTGAAATAACCCTGCAACCGCGAGCACTGTAACCTCGAGTTAGGGTCTCTGCTGTGTCCGCCTTAACGCTGCGGCACAAAACAGCGACCACCGACAGGCAACTCGGCAACCCATGGCATAGATCCAAATGAAACATCTGTTGATTATCTATCACACCCAATCCGGCAATACCGGCCAGATGGCGGACGCGGTGCTGCGCGGCTGTCAGCAGGAGGTAGAGGTGCAAACCCGGATGCTCAAAGCATTCGATGCCACACTCGATGATCTGCTCTGGGCTGATGGACTGCTGTTTGGCACACCGGAAAACTTTGGTTATATGAGCGGCGCACTCAAGGATTTTTTTGATCGCACCTATGATCCCGTTGAACCTTATCAGCTCAATCTGCCCTATGCTATTTTTATCAGCGCGGGCAACGACGGTTCCGGCGCCGTACGTGAAATCGACCGCATCGCCAATGGCTATCCGCTGCGCAAAATCAGCGAGCCGCTAATCGCCAAGGGCGATATCAATGAGCAACATTTAAAGCAGTGTGAAGAATTTGGTTTATCGATGGCCGCAGGCCTGTCAATTGGAATATTTTAACCATGCATAAAGGATTGATCTTGACCGGCGGTGGCGCGCGAGCCGCCTATCAGGTCGGCGTTTTAAAAGGCATCGCCAGCATCTTGCCGCGCTCGGTATACAACCCCTTCCCGATTATCTGCGGCACCTCCGCCGGCGCAATCAATGCGCTGTCGATTGCCGGCCGAGCAGGTCCGTTTCGCTTGCGTACCAGCAAACTGGAGCGTATCTGGCACGAACTGACTCCGGGCGATGTCTATCGCACCGACCCGGTCGGCGTGTTAAAAAACACCTTTCACCTGCTCGCTTCATTTATTCACAGCGGCTATGGCATCAGCAAACCAGTGTCACTGCTCGACAACACACCGCTGCGGCAGATGATGGATAACTATGTCAAATTCGACTATTTGAATACCGCCATAGCCAACGGCGAGTTGCAGGGCATCGCAATTACCGCCATGAGTTATGCCAGCGGGCAATCAGTGACCTTCTATCAGGGACATGAAGATCTGCCGCCCTGGAATCGTTCGCGCCGCCGGGGTGAAAAAATCAACCTCAGCATCGACCATTTGATGGCCTCGACAGCCATCCCCGGACTCTTTCCCGCAGTCAAAATCGGCCAGGATTATTTTGGCGACGGTGCGGTGCGTCAGCTCAAACCGATCAGCCCGGCGCTGCATATGGGCGCCAATAAACTATTAATTGTCGGCGTCAGCGACAACCCCAGTGGCAACCCACAGCCTGCCCAGCTTGACCACTCACCCTCTACCGCGCAGATAGTCGGGCATATGTTTAACAGCGCCTTTATCGACGCTGTGGAGAGCGACCTCGAGACGCTGCACAATATCAATCGCCTGGCCGCGGCACTGCCCCATTCGCTGCGCGAAAAAAACCATATCACCGATCTCAATCCGGTCGATGTACTGTCGATTTCCCCTTCGGAATCGATCGACCTGATTGCCCAGGAACATCTCTCACAACTGCCCCGCTCACTGCGGCTGTTTCTGCGCCTTACTGGCGCCACGGCGCGAGGAGGCGGCTCAAGTGCCGCCAGCTATCTGTTATTCGAACCGGGTTTCTGCCGCAAACTGATCGACCTTGGCATGCGCGATGCATTGGCAAAGGAAGCTGATATAAAAGTGTTTTTTGATTTATAAGCTGTGAAAAAATGCACTGCGTCAAAACATAACCGGGTAAAGCCGCTACAAACATTTCAGGCATAAAAAAACGCAAAACCGAAGTTTTGCGTTTAGTATTGGAGCGGGAAACGAGGTTCGAACTCGCGACCCCAACCTTGGCAAGGTTGTGCTCTACCACTGAGCTATTCCCGCAGACACTTTTCCGTAAGTGCATCTTAAAAATGGCGTCCCGTAGGGGAGTCGAACCCCTGTTACCGCCGTGAAAGGGCGGTGTCCTAGGCCTCTAGACGAACGGGACGTAGGTTTTACTGACCTTGGAGCCGGAGTAGTTACCAACCTTGACCCTATCTGACACTAAAATGAGACAAGGCCACAACCGCACTTCCAAGATCTCGCCTGTCTTTCACTCAAGCGAGGGCGGCATTATAAACAAAGTTTGTTGGTTCTCAAGTCTTTTTGGCAAATAAAAACAATACAACCCAAAAAGCCCCAAACCGAGGCTTTTAGACGGCTAGAGGCATATATTACCCTTTCGCAATGACTGGAGTCCGAACAGCCTTAAAAGCTTTCTGCAGGGCCTTGGTACGGCTCTTGTGCGCCAAATCTTTCCATATGGCGAACCTGGGCAGAGGGTTAACCTAGCTTTCCAACCTGCTGCGAATCCTCTTCACCAACATCACCGCAGCAGTAAAAATAAACGGGGTTATAACCGCCAAAGCCATAGTCTTGGAAATCGCCAAATATTGCTCAACCGGCAACGGCTCAATCAGCAACTTGATCAAATTCATACTGTAGTAAGTCATCGCCACTACCGACAAACCTTCAACCGTTTGCTGCAAGCGCAACTGCAGAGCACTGCGCTTATCCATCGAGGCCAGCAAGCGTTGGTTCTGTAATTCCAGAGACAACTGTAATCGCGAATTGAGCAACTCTGTCGTCCGGCTGATGCGTTTAGACAGATCCTCCTTGCGCTTTACCACTGACATACAAGTATGAAACGCCGGAATAAAACGCCGCACATGAAACTGTTTTAAAGTGCGAAAAGTCGGCAATTTTTGCTCCCGCAACATATTCAGGCGACTTTCAGTCAAACTAAAATAGGCCTGTGTAGCTGAAAACCGGAAGTTATGATCAGCTACCAACTTCTCCAGCTGAGTCGCCTCTTCAATCAACTCGGTCATCAAGTTTTGCTCATCCTCCACCGTCTCCAGCAGATTAAGCTTGGCATTGGTGCCCACCAGCTGCGTCTCTAATGTAGTCACAACCGGAATCAATTCCCGCGCGATAGGCAGTGCCAGAAGCGTCATTGCCCGATAGGCCGCAATCTCCAAAAGATTGCGAATAGCACGCCCCGCCTGCAGCGAATCAATGCCCTCATCGACTACCAAAGTGCGAATAAAACCATCGGCATCGTCCAGCACCGAAGTCCAGACTGTAGCCAAGCCGTCATAAATCTTGCTCCCCACCAAACGTTTGCCGTCAAAATAATCATGCAACTGCTGAGGGTTAAGCGACGTCGGACGCAGATCTATATGATTCGCCGCAATCACCTCTCCGGTCAATCGCTCCAACCAGCCCGCATCGATTAACAAGAACAGATTACGGCACAATTCTGTCTCCGGCTGACGCTGACAAATCACGGTATAAGTTGAGAACTCATTGTGCCGTTCCCAGCGAAAATCAAACGCCTCAAAGCTTTGGTAATAACAATTTCCACCAGCCTGAGGCGGAGCAACATTGTGTTTGTTAGCCAACTCAGTGAGACGATCAATTTCTGTCTGGGGGTCGCCAGGATTAAGCAGTACCAGACTAGAAACCTGAGCTGGCAACTCCACCACTGGAAAAGTGCGATTATGGAGTTCTGCGATTAATGTATTTTTATGTGGGTGGAATTTCATCTTGACTGCCCCTCCTCGGCCGGTAGGTGCCTTAGTCACAAGAGTTTGGTGATAATGCTCAAAATCCGTCAATACCTTCTTTGTGCCAATCACTCTTGTTCGTGAAGTCTTGCTCTTTGAGGCGCCCGGACGCGCATTAAGACAATGCGACCGGCGGAGTAATATCCTGAATCTCTAGCTTGTTATTATAATTATCAAAACGATACCCTAAATTTTAGTCCATGTCATATTGAGACCAGGCAGGTGCATCTTGCTTGCTCAGGAGCTCTATTGTGGTTAAAGGCGGTAAACTTATCGCGTTCACTTTAAATCACTGCTACTACAACTCATCCTCAGTAAAATGTGGAGGAACGAAAGGGTCATCTGGCGCACCAGACTTCTCGGGGATGCGAATGTAAACACCTAGCGGATCAATCTCTTGGCTGGCAGCCCCTTGCGCCTGACAACCTTTTATAGACAAAAATGTTTTTTCAACATCAGTGCCAAGGAGGCCTGCGCCAAATATTGGCTGAAGTATGTTTTCAAAAGGAATATCTAAATTCCCCAAAGCCGCTTTAAAACTCTTGAGTGAACCATCAAATAGAGCACGTTTGTGGTTGTTGACATAGATTTGATATAGCTGAGTGATCATATTTATATTCGAATGGTGGGCTCGACGGTTGCAAAAATTGCCAAAAAGCGACGGATACACTACCAAGCCTAACCGCAGCTTATTTTTGAGCCTGCTTTAGATTCGCTAGCTCCTGCTCCAGATGGACGAAAAAAAGCCGGATTCGTTTCGCGTTGGCGGCAAAGTCGGACACGCCGACACGGGATACAGAGCGTATATCGATCGCGCTTGAATCCTCGCCGATCGCCTTCACCCGCACCACAATATCATCGACAAAGCCAAAAAGAGGCGTGGTTGCCTGGGCTTCAAAATGCAGGATCAGCGAATCCTGGGCCGAGATATTCCAGCCCAGCAGGCTGGCCACAAACAACGCTTTTTGATAGACCGCGCGGGGCGTCATATCGAGCTCCAGGGTCTTGATATCCGGATAGGCCTGCAACTGCTGATCGCTTACCTCGGCGCCGGGATAAACCAGCGAGTTCTCTCTAAACCCCTCATCCTCGCGGGTAAATATAAAGGCTGGCGGATCATTGGTATCGGTGCTGATATCGTGAATCATTGGCGCTCGCAGCCCATCGATGCCGACACTAAAAAAAGCCACGCTGGGGCAGATTGCACAGGCAACGATCAGCAACAAAAACTCGCCACGCATCGGTTTCTTGCGAAAGCCGCCAACAGCCAATGTTACCAACCCAGCCACCACCACCAGGGTGCAGAGCAGCAGCGCGATAATAAACAGCATAAAAGCGAGCCGAAAAGGCAGTAACTCTGCACGATAGCCAACAATAGTGACCACCGCGGTCAGGAATGCACCCTGCCCGGAACGATTTATTATTTTAATCAAAGCTTCCCCCTAAAAGACGATATTTAGCTACAATGAGCCGCTTTCACGGGCGGTCTAATCGCCGCCCTTAAACCCTTGGCCATCTACTGAAACCATAGAAACAATAAATGTCTGACTTAAAAAAATCGCTCAAACTCGCCAATGTCTGTTACGACATCCGCGGGCCGGTTCTCGATCATGCTAACCTGCTTGAGGAAGAAGGCCAACGCATTATTAAACTTAATATCGGCAATCCAGGTGCCTTTGGCTTTGACGCGCCGGACGAAATCATGCGCGATGTCATTCACAACCTGCGCGACGCTCAGGGCTACTGCCATTCAAAAGGTCTGTTTTCAGCGCGCAAAGCGGTGATGCAGCGCGCCCAGACCCAAGGCATTGCCGACGTGGTGGTCGAAGATGTGATTATGGGCAACGGTGTTAGCGAGCTGATTGTGATGGCGATGCAGGCGCTGCTCAATAACGGCGACGAGATACTGATCCCCTCCCCCGACTACCCGCTGTGGACCGCCGCGGTATCCATGGCCGGTGGTACGCCGCGCCACTACCAGTGCAATGAGCTGGATGACTGGCAGCCGAATATTGCCGATATCGAAAGCAAGATAACCGCCAACACCCGCGGCATTGTGGTGATCAATCCAAATAATCCAACCGGTGCCGTCTACAGCGAAGATAATCTCAAGCAGATTGTGGCGCTGGCGGAAAAACACAATCTGGTGGTGTTTGCCGACGAAATTTACGATCGTATTCTCTACGATGATGCCGTGCATGTGCCGCTGGCGACGCTGGTGAAAAAGGTGCTCTGCCTGACCTTTAACGGCCTTTCAAAAACCTATCGCCTGGCTGGATTTCGCTCGGGCTGGATGCTGATCTCCGGCGCCAAGCAGAACGCAAAGAGTTATATCGAAGGGCTGGAGATGCTCGCTTCGATGCGCCTGTGCGCCAATGTGCCGGCCATGCTTGCGGTGCAGACCGCACTGGGCGGTTACCAGAGCATCAACGATCTGATCCTGCCCGGCGGCCGCTTAATGGAACAGCGCGACCTGGCTTACGATCTGATTACACAGATTCCCGGCGTCAGTTGCGTAAAGCCAAAATCGGCGATGTATCTGTTCCCGAAGCTGGACCCGGAGATCTATCCGATTGCCGATGATGAAGAGCTGGTACTGGAACTGCTCAAACAGGAGCGCGTGCTGCTGGTGCAAGGTAGCGCCTTTAATATGGAAGGCACCCAGCATTTCCGCATTGTGTTTTTGCCGGACAAGGATCAGCTGGTCGAGGCGATTGGCAAGCTGTCACTGTTTCTGGCCCGGTTGCGAACCCCCTAATCGGGAGAAGCCAATTATCAGGAGAAGCCAAGCGTATTAGCCTGGCTTCTCAACCTGATTGAGAGCGGTTCGGTTGAGATCATCTGACTGGATCGTTCGTCACCATTTGCCATCTTGTCCGCCAGACGATAGTAGCCAAACTCATGGCGCTCCGGGTATTGTTTACGCAGCAGATCAAACTGCTTTGCCACCTCATCTGAGGATGCCCCAGAAGTTATCGCTGCCGCCGCTTCCATTATCGCCGCACGCATTCTGCGATCATCGTCGGCCACATCGTAGCTGGCCAAAATAAGTTCGTTAAGATTATCTGCCGCCAAGGGTTCGACGCCCTCTTGCAGCGCGTTATCTGCTGTCACGACCTGAGCTGTATCAATCTCAATCTGATTTTCCTGACACCAGCGGCCGTACGCATCAGCTAGCATGGCGGTGCCACGCACCTTGCCCTCAATGCTGTAGCCCGCTATGTGGGGTGTCGCCAGCGCAATTCTGTCGAGCAGCGCCAGATTAATATGCGGCTCACCTTCCCAGACATCCAGCGCCACCTGCAAGCCAGGCTTTTTGTTCAGACAATCGAGCAATGCGGCATTGTCGATAACAGCTCCGCGGCCGGCATTAATTAACAGCGCGCTGTCGCCGAGCTGAGCCAGCCTTTCGGCATTAAACAAATGCCTGGTCGGAAAAGGACCGGAATCGGTCAATGGTGTGTGCACACAGATAATATCCGCCGTCAGCACAGTGTCGAAATCAACCAGATTAATCCCGGTCTCCGCGGATAGAAATGGATCGTAGACACGACAAGTAACCCCGAGCCGGGTCAGGCTATTATAGAGTCGTCGGCCAACATTGCCGCAGCCGATGATACCGACCGTGCGCTGCAGCCAGTCCGGTTGCAGCCGGCTGAGAACCGACAGGTCGTATTGCACCACCGCATCCGCATTGCAGCCCGGCGCATGGGCAAAACCAATACCACACTGCAGTAAATAATCCTGGTCAATATGGTCTGTGCCGATGGTAGCGGAACCGACAAACTGTACCGGGGAGTGTTCCAGCAGCGACTGATTAACCGGTGTCACAGAGCGCACCAGCAACAGGTCGGCATCGGCAATATCGGCGGCACTGATATCGCGTCCGGGCAGCCTGGTGATCGACCCGAGATGGCCAAACAGCTGCTCGACATGGGACATATTTTGGTCCGCTACTATTTTCAATCCTGGTTCCTTTTCGTTTTTCACTAATGGCTTCGTCAAGACCAATCCACTCCAATTTCCCGCCCCCGCAACTGTCTGGCGCGTTCGCTAAAGCTTTGGCCAAAACCCATCTCTTCGCAGAACAGATCAAAGGCATCGAGATAAATACCCTGCCAGGCGATCTGCTGCAGATCCGGCGCCTCATCAATATCGCTGCAAATGGTGGTTAGCTGCCGCGCCAACAGCAACTGCTCTCTATGGTTGGCCAGTTTATCGGCCAGCTTGGCAGCGCCACGAATCGGTAAATCCTGCAACTGATCGAGATGGTCGAGGATGGCATCAATATCCGGATAATGCAGCAACAGCTGCCTGGCAGTCTTGGCGCCAATACCGGGAACGCCCGCAATATTATCACTGCTGTCGCCGGTCAGGGCGAGAAAGTCCGCCA
>JALRJD010000005.1 GCA_023255165.1 Porticoccaceae bacterium
GTCCGGTGATGACCGCGGAACTGCGCGACGCCATGGGTCAGTCGGCGATTGCCGCCGCCAGATCGGTCAATTATCGCGGTGCGGGCACGGTGGAGTTTCTGCTCGACAGCCATGGCGAGTTCTATTTCCTTGAAATGAACACGCGATTGCAGGTTGAGCATCCAGTCACCGAGTTGATTACCGGGCTCGATCTGGTGGCATTGCAAATTGCCGTGGCTCAGGGGGAAACCCTGGGGCTCGAGCAGAACGATATTCAGTTTACAGGCCATGCTATTGAGGTGCGGCTCTACACCGAAGACCCAAGTCAGGACTTTTTACCCGCGGCTGGACCGGTGGATCTGTGGCTTGAAGCAAGTGGTGCCGGGGTGCGTATCGACAGCGGTATTGGCTCCGGGCAGGCCATTTCACCGTTTTATGATCCGATGGTGGCCAAGATGATTGGCTACGGCCCAACCCGAGAGGTGGCGCGCAGGCGATTGATTGCGGCACTTCAGGAAAGTGCATTATTTGGAACTCCAAATAACATGAGCTTTCTTATTCAATGCCTTGAAAAACAACAATTTATTAATGGAAATGCCACTACAGCCTTTATTGATCAGGCCTTCACCGAAGGTGATATCGGCGAGTCGACCCCGCACTTTGCCGACAGTGCGGTGGCTGCGGTTATCGAGCTGGCTCTGGAGCATAGACGTCTGTCTGGTCGCAGCCTGCAGGTGAGCGAGCAACTGAGAGATTGGACTATTGCCAGCCCGCTGGTGTCGCGCAAGCAGTATCAGTTCGGTGAGGCGTTGCATGATCTCTGGGTAAGCCCGGTTAAAGGTGCCAATCAGCGCTATCTGGTGGCTAATAGCAGTGCTGCTTTACAAGAGGGCGCTGGAGATGGCGGAGATACTGCGGATAATGCTGAATTCCAGACCATTGCCATTAGTCTGGATCTGCTGGAAGAGAACCGCGCCCAGCTCTCTGTGGATGGCAAAACAGTGACCGCCATCTGGATGCAGCCGAAAAAGGGGCAGATTCACTGCTCTGTTGCCGGGCGCAGTGCGCTTTATAAAGATCTGATTATTCTCGATGGCGTTGTTGACGAAAGTGCCGGTGGTGGCCGCGTCACCGCGCCAATGCACGGTTTGCTGCTTGATGTGTTGGTGGCGCCCGGTGACAGCGTCAGCAAAGGACAGGTGTTGGCGGTACTGGAAGCGATGAAAATGCACTACGAAATTGTTGCCGAAATCGATGGCACCATTGCCGAGGTCAGTGCGGTGACCGGCAGTCAGGTGGCGGCCGACGATCTGTTAATTGAAATCAATCAACTGGAAGAGGCTGTCTGATGGCTCTTAAACTCTGGCATTGCGCCATGTCCCGCTCGATTCGACCACTCTGGACTCTGGAGGAGATGGGCCTCGATTTTGAAATTGAAGTAATGCCGTTTCCGCCGCGCTTTATGCATGCCGGGTATACCGAGATCAATCCCATTGGCACGGTGCCTTTTTTCAGCGACAGCAACGACCCGGACAATCTGGTGACCATGACTGAATCCACCGGTATCAGCCAATATCTGGTGGACCGATATGGCCCCAGCGATCTGGCAGTGGCGCCCACTGAAGCCGCTTATGGGGACTATCTGAATTGGCTGCACCGCAGTGATGCGACGCTGACTTTTCCGCAGACCCTGGTGTTGCGCTACACCGTGCTCGAGCCGGAAGAGACACGCCTGCCCAAAGTCGCGGATGATTACACCAAATGGTTTTATGCGCGGCTGCGCTCGGTGGAGCTGGCGCTGCAAGATGGTCGCGAATTTCTCTGTGCCGATCGCTTTACCATCGCTGATATCAGCGTCGGCTTTGCCCTTTATTTTGCCGAAGCACTGGGCCTGCGCGGTGGCTTTAAGCCTGCTACCGATGCCTATTTTGAGCGCTTAAAGGCGCGTCCCGGTTTCCAGCGGGCGACCACTTACGATGCTTCGTCGGCGATCAAGTTACCCGGCAGTTAAATCTCCCGCAGCTCAGATTTTGGCGCATAACCCTCCAAACCAGTAGGCCGGTTACTCCGTAAAACGCTCAAGACTTATGGCTTTCCGGTTAGTGACTTCGCGTCCACATTCCCGGCGCCAGTTTTATTGACACTATTACTGCCACAACCTAAGCTGTGGCCAAAATAACGACACCGGGAGTGATATACGTGGATATTAATTTATCAGCAGAAGATCTGGCCTTCAGAGATGAAGTGCGGGAATTTTTTGCCACCGAATTTGACACATCGATGGCCGAGCAGTTGAGCATGCAGGGCGGCGACTATAAAAGCGCCATTGTCAGCTGGCAGAAAAAACTCTACGCCAAGGGCTGGATTGCGCCGGGCTGGCCAAAAGAATACGGCGGCACTGGTTGGACTGTAACGCAAAAATTTATCTATGAAACCGAGCGCGGCGCAGCGGGCATTCCCGATGTGGTGCCCTTTGGTTTGAAGATGGTCGCGCCAGTGATCTACACCTTTGGCAGCGAAGAACAGAAAGCCCATTTTCTGCCGCGCATTCTCTCCAGTGAAGACTGGTGGTGTCAGGGTTATTCCGAGCCTGGCGCCGGTTCCGATCTCGCCGCACTGAGCACCACCGCTGAATACGCCGGCGACAACTATATAGTCAACGGCCGTAAAATCTGGACTACCTTTGCCCAGTACGCCGACTGGATTTTCTGTCTGGTGCGCACCAGCAAGGAGATGCGCAAGCAACAGGGCATCAGCTTTTTGCTGATCGATATGAAAACCCCT
>JALRJD010000009.1 GCA_023255165.1 Porticoccaceae bacterium
AACTGGGCCATCAGAGTCGGCGAGCCATCACCATCAACCAGCCAGGCGGCGCCACTAATATTAAACAGCCCCGAGGCAAACTGTGATACGCCGTAACCGATGGTTACGCTGAGTCCGACAATGGTCGCGACAATTGCAACGATATCGACAATATGACCGAGCGGGCCCGACATGGCGCGGCCAAATAGTGGCTGCAGCGCGCTGCGCATGGTCAGCGGCAGTCCGCGATTATAGGAGAGATAGCCGAGTGAAATACCCACCACGCCATAGCAGGCCCAGGGGGTTAAACCGTAGTGCAACATGGCCCACTTATAGGCGTTGCGCACATTGTCGGCATCGAGGCCGGTGGAGAGTCCCTGAATAGTGTCCGGGTTGGAGGCGAAATGGAAAATCGGCTCCGCAGTGGAGTAGGTCAACATGCCGATGCCGATACCGGCGCCAAACATCATCGACAACCAGGTAAACATTGAAAACTCGGGGCGATCATCGGGCTTGCCCAGACGTACATGGGCGGTGCGAGGCCAGAGGCCAAGTATCAAACAGGAGATCGTGTAAAAAGCGGTGACATAGGTATACCAACCACCGAAATTGGCAATAGACCAGTTTTGTGCTTCAAGTAACAGTGCACCCGCTGCGGAGGGAGAGGAGCCCACCCAGATGATCAGGGCAGCGATCAGCAGTTTTGGAAATACCGCAACAATGCGATTAAAGCCGCTGTAGAAACCGAACCCGTCGGTACTAATGGCTACATCTGCTATTGCCTGGTCTAGATGATTGGGCTGGTGGTTGGACTGCTGGTTGGACTGCTGGTTGGAATCGTGGCCTGAATCATGCAAAACAAATCTCCCCTCAATTATTTTTTTTGTCTACCAATATTCTTCAGTTTCTGCGGACCCTTTATTAGGGCCTCTTTTGTCAGGATGTTGCAGGTGTACCAAAACATGGTAACACTTATTTTCCTATGGCTCTTTTTACACAGCGCTTTTTACGCGTCCGTCTTTCACGAGCTTCTCTTTACGAGCTTCTCTTTACGCGCATGGCAATATTTTTACTGCGCACATAACTGTAGAGTGCTTCCTGCCCTTTTTCGCGGCCAAAGCCGGAAAGACCGGTACCGCCAAACGGGGTTTCAATGCCGCCGGCATACCATTCATTAACAAACACCTGACCAGCTTGCAGCGCCTGGGTGCCGCGCAGGCAGCGGTTGAGATCGTTGCTGAAGATCCCCGCCACCAAACCATAATCAGTGCCGTTGGCCAGCTCCCAGGCTTGCTGTTCGCTATCAAAGGGGGTGATGGCAATCACCGGCCCAAACACTTCCTGCTGAAACAGATCCATCTCTGCGCTGACATCGGAAAACACTGTAGGCTGGAAAAAATAGCCGGCCATGGAGGTTGGCACGGCACCGCCGGTCTGCAGTTTTGCACCCTGCTCAACGGCCTGATTGCAGCGTCGCAAAACCTGCTGTTGTTGTGCAGCCGAGGCCAGTGGCGTGAGGTCG
>JALRJD010000012.1 GCA_023255165.1 Porticoccaceae bacterium
AAGCGTTTAGCCTTTAGCTGAAACTCTATCTCCAGTTTGTCTTCAACTTTAAGCAGGCCGTTAAACAGTGAAAACGGCTCAATGCCGAAGTCGCTCTGCAGCAGCGAAAAGTGGCCAACCAGAGTCAGGGCGCGCGGCTGCCGTTCAATCTCAACATGAATTCGCTGTTTGCGACTGATGCCGTGCAGGTTAATTGTTACCTCAATGGGCTCACTTTTCAGAGCATCTGCACAGTCGGAGCTGCCAAGTTGCACAAAGGGAAAGTTGGCGGCATCGAGGCTGAGCAACATATTGTTTTTGGTGCCTTCGATATCCCTGGCCGAGGGGCTGGTTTTCAGGTTGGCGTTGGCCCGCATTGTCGGCTCGTCAACAATTAAGCTATTGAGCGGGGCATAAAAATCGGCCCTGCAATTGCGGTGCAATTCATCGAGCAGAATAAATCCCTGAGTGTCGCGGCTGGCCACTATATGGTCGTGGCCAAGTGCTGCCATCAATCCGCCGCGGGAAACCTTGATGCGAATTTCCGAGGTGCTGCTGTCGACTTGGTAGAGTTGATTTGGACGCGCTGCGGCCTGATTAGGAGCCTCAGCCTGATAAGGAGCCTCAGCCCGATATATAGCCACCGGAAAATCGGCTGGTTGCAATTGTTCAATCTGACCAGGCTGCTGAATGGTGCACGATGCTAAAAGAATGCCAATGAGTAGTGCCAGAAAAAGTCGCGGGATACTTTGCGCTATGGCCATCAGGGTTTATTCCGCAGCATCAGATTGCAGCCGCACATCAAAGCTGACTCTAACGTCGATCCCGATCTGATCGCTGCTCGACCACTGGCCGCTGCCAATCGCAAAGTCTGTGCGTGGGATCACCAGCTCGCCGGTTATATGGCCGTCGGGCTGCCAACTGAAGGGCACGGCGATCGTTCTGGATATACCTTTTAATTGCAGGGTTCCGGAGGCGAGAAATTGATTATCGGTATCATTTATGCTGGCAATCGAGTTACTCACAAAACGCGCTTCGGCAAAGTGCTTTGAGTCAAACCAGTCAGCGGCGGCGATTTCGCTATTGAGTTCGCTATCGCCCATCTCCGCGCTGCGGATATCCACGCTGACCAGCAGTGTGTCACCCGGCTTGTAGCGCACGAAGAATTTCCTGAACTCGCCTTTGATCGGTACTGACTGAAAACCAACCCAATAGTTGAGTTGACTAAGCGCTGCAATGGATCGCCACTCTTTTTGCATGTCGGTCTTGCCGGCATCGGTCGCAACAGAGTGGGGCGTATAGAGAACCGCGAGCAGGGAGAGCAGAAGCGGGTAAAGCAAAGCGCGAAAAACAGGGTAACGCGACGTGGGCAGGGCGCTGCCGGGTATGGCACAAGATTTTAAACTCGCCGTCAGCGCCCGCCTCATATTAAAACCACATGCGTCTGAGAACCGTGTCGCGCAACTTGAAGTGATGATAGAGCGCGGCGGCAATATGAGTGACCAACACCACAATCAGAATATCCACTGCGACATGGTGTGCCTCTTTGGCCATCACTTTGATCGCGTCATCCGGGGCCACCAGCGCGGGCAGTTCAAATAGCCCGAACAGGCTGACCGGGCGATTGGCGGCAGAGGACATTATCCAGCCACTCAGCGGCAGAACCAGCATTAATCCATAGAGCACCGTATGCGCCAGATTGGCCAGACGTCGCTGCACAGCACTGGCGTCGGGAAGCGCGGGCACAGTTCCGGCCATGCGCCACAGCAGGCGCAGGATCGCCAGCATCAGAATCACAATGCCCACCGATTTGTGCCAGCCAAACAGCTCGAGTTTGAGTGGCGAGTTCTCCATCTCTTCCGCATAGATGCCAAGCGGAATCTGAATCAAAATCAATAGCGCGATCAGCCAGTGCAGTGATTTGCTCGGCCATCCCCATTGCTGCTCTGTGTTTTTTATGGTGCTCTGTGAAGTCATAAAAGGCCCCTGTCCCTTGGTGATGTGATTGTCGGGTGAAACTAGCGGGGATTATTGCGCCAATAATCCGTCAAGTAAAACAATCCATAGCTGCGCCACCAATCTGCTACCATAGGCGCCTTTCAACAGACCCCCAAAAAAGATGTCGGTATGGCCAACCAGACTCCCCTGATCTGCGAGATTGTCGATCTGATTCATGACGGGCGCGGCGTCGGCCGCCCCGATGGCAAAGCCTGCTTTATCGATGGCGCACTGCCCGGCGAAACCGTCGAGTTTCGCCGTCACAATCAAAAGCGCAACTACGATGAAGGCCATCTGGTCAGCGTGATCTCGCCGTCCGCCAGTCGCATCGAGCCCCTGTGCAACTATTTTCCCCGCTGCGGTGGCTGTACTTTGCAGCACCTCGAGCACGACTCGCAGATCGCCTTTAAGCAGCAACAGCTGCTCGACAGCTTGCAGCGCGCAGGTGTGCAGCCCGAGATTGTGCTGCCGGCATTGAGCGCGCCGCAGTGGGGTTATCGCCGTCGCGCGCGGCTTGCGGTGCAGCGCACCAAAGACAATCAGATTATGGTTGGCTTTCGCAATGCCGGCAGTCGTCGCATTGAGCCGATCACCCATTGTGATGTGTTGGCTCAACCGCTGGCGGCCATTGTTGCCCGGTTGCCCGAGTGGCTGGCCAGTTTTCCACCCGGCATCCGCCTGTTTGAGGTTGAGCTGCTAAGTGCGGATAACGCCGATGCGATTGCCATTGAAGCCAGTCGCGCGCCATCGAGCGCGGAGCTGCAGGCCATGCTGGCGGCAATGAACTTTAGCGATGCCCAGCTGTGGTGGAAGGCTGATAAACAGACTGCCTTTAGCCGCCTCGATGGTGGCACGGAACCCTTGATCAGCGCGCTGACCGACAAGATTCAGCTGCGGATCGAGCCGGGTCAGTTTGTTCAGGTCAATGCCCAGATTAATCGCCAGATGGTTGATCAGGTGTTGTCACTGATCCGCAAGCCCGACTCAGCTATGCGTGACTCAGACAGACTCGGTGTGGCGGTGGATCTGTTTTGCGGCGCGGGCAATTTTTCACTGCCGCTGGCGGCGCACTTCGATCGGGTGATCGGCATTGAAGGGCTCGCCGATCTGGTGGCAAAAGCCGAGGGCAACGCGCGGGACAACCAAATCACCAATACCGAGTTTATGGTCTCGGACCTCAATAATTGGTCGGGGATGCGCAAGCTCAAAGGCGATATTGATCTGGTATTGCTCGACCCGCCGAGAAACGGTGCGGCCGGGGTGATGCCCTGGATCGCCAAGAGCAAGGCAAAGCAGGTGATTTATATTTCCTGCCACCCGTCTACTATGGTGCGGGACATTAAATTGCTCACCGATGCAGGCTACAAAATGACCGCGGCGGGGGTGATGGACATGTTCCCGCACACTGCGCATGTCGAGGCGCTGGCGCTGTTGGAAAAATGATGCCGGTTGGTCGATTTTGACTGTCGGGCGAATGTTGTTTCGGGTACACTTTCGCCTTTTCCGCCGCTCGACACTAATTGCTACACCCCGCAAATTTTTAACCAGAAATCTACAGTTATGGGAATGCGCTAACCATGTTTGATAAAAACCAGACCATTGAGAATTTTGACGCCGAAGTATGGCAGGCCATGCAGCAGGAAGATCAGCGTCAGGAGCAGCATATTGAGCTGATTGCGTCCGAAAACTACACCAGCCCGGCAGTGATGGCGGCGCAGGGTAGCAAGATGACCAATAAATATGCCGAGGGTTATCCCGGCAAGCGCTACTACGGCGGTTGTGAATACGTTGATATAACAGAGGAACTGGCGATCGAGCGCCTGAAGAGCCTCTACGGCGCCAAGTTTGCCAATGTGCAGCCGCACTCCGGTTCGCAGGCCAACAGTGCAGTATTTCTGGCGTTGATCAAAGGTGGCGATACCATTCTGGGTATGAGCCTGGCCGACGGTGGCCACCTGACCCACGGCGCCAAGCCCAACTTCTCCGGGCGTCTCTACAATGCGGTTCAGTACGGCCTCAATCCGGAAACCGGTTTGATCGATTACGATCAGGTTGAAGCACTGGCCATTGAGCACAAGCCAGCGATGATTATTGCCGGATTCTCCGCTTACTCCGGCATTATGGACTGGGCGCGCTTCCGTGAAATCGCCGACAAAGTGGGCGCCTACCTGATGGTGGATATGGCTCACGTCTCCGGTCTGATTGCCGCCGGTCTCTACCCCAACCCGGTTCCCCATGCCCATGTTGTCACCTCGACTACGCACAAAACCCTGCGTGGCCCACGGGGCGGAATTATTATCACCAACGACGAAGAGGTGGCGAAAAAATGCAACTCCGCGGTCTTCCCCGGTGGTCAGGGTGGCCCGCTGTGTCATGTGATTGCCGCCAAAGCGATTGCTTTTAAGGAAGCCGCCAGCCCCGAGTTTGTCGAGTATCAAAAGCAGGTGATTGCCAACGCCAAGGCGATGGCCGCCACCTTTATGGAGCGCGGGTTTGATATTGTCTCCAACGGCACGGAAAACCACCTGATGCTGGTCAGCCTGATTGGCAAAGAGTACACCGGCACCGACGCTGATCGCGCCATGGGCGATGCCTTTATTACGGTAAACAAAAATGCTGTGCCCAACGACCCGCGCTCACCTTTTGTGACCTCCGGTCTGCGAGTCGGTACCCCGGCGATCACCACCCGCGGCTTTGGTCTCGACGAGACAGTGCAGCTGACTCACTGGATGTGCGATATTCTCGATAGCCTGGAGAACGGCACCTCGGAGCAGGTTATTCCACAGGTTAAGGCCAAGGTGCTGGATATCTGTTCACGCTTCCCGGTTTACGGTTAAGGAGTCGCCATATTAGGTGTCTTTGAGTTGCTCTTTTACCATGTCGATAAAAAGCCCTGTTTACCACAGGGCTTTTTTGTTTTTAACTGACCCACTACTATTCCGGCAATAAAAATAAACGAGACGCCACCTTGAGCGAGCATTCAACCGTTACATTACGTTTAGCCTCCACTGTCATGATTTTGCGTCAGGTCGAAGCCGGCATGGAAGTGCTGCTGTTGCGTCGCAATGCGCAGCTGGCATTTGCTGGTGGTGCCTGGGTTTTCCCCGGTGGTGCGGTTGATCAGGCTGATGCTGAAGGTGGTGATCAAGGATTTGGCGACGAAGAGTTTTCTGCGCGTACCGCCGCGGTGCGTGAGTGTCAGGAAGAGTGCGGCCTGACCTTGCAGCCCGAGCAGTTGGTGCACTTTGCGCACTGGACTACACCGGAAGATCAAAAGCGCCGCTTTGCCACCTGGTTTTTTGTTGCAGCAGTGCCTGAGCAGCAGAGCGAAGTGGTCATCGACGATGGTGAAATTCACCAATTCCAATGGCTGTCGCCGGCACATGCACTGGCGCGTCACCGGGACGGTGAGCTGTCGATGATGCCGCCGACCTATATGAGCCTTAAGTTGCTGCAAGGGTTTTCCAGCGCCGCCGAGGCGCTCGAGGGTTTGCGCGACAGTGAGGCATTTAGTGTGACGCCGCGAGTCGCTCGCGAAGGCGAAACCTTTGTGCTGTTGTACCCGGGTGATGCGGGTTACGAGCTGCGCGATGGCAATCTTTCCGGGCCGCGACATCGCTGTGTAATCGGCGATCAGGGCACCGACTATATCCACTCCGGGGATGACGTGGGCGTCGCCGCTATGGATAGAGTCGAGAAAGCTTCACAGGCCTGATCTTATGCTAGAATGCCGCTCCCAATTAATGCCGCCTCAATTTTTTGATCTTTAAGCCATGTATTGTCCATTTTGTAATGCCGATGACACCAAAGTAGTCGACTCCCGTCTGGTCGCCGACGGCGGACAGGTGCGCAGACGTCGCGAGTGTCTGAGCTGCAGTGAGCGCTTCACAACCTATGAAATGGCCGAGCTGGTAATGCCGCGGGTGATTAAAACCGACGGCACCCGCGAACCCTTTGACGAGCACAAGTTGCGAGCCGGTTTGCAGCGCGCGCTGGAGAAGCGCCCGGTCTCCATTGAGCAGATTGAAGTGGCGTTGACCCAGATTAAACATTTTCTCCAGGTGACCGGCGAGCGCGAAGTCTCCTCGCGGGTGATTGGTGAAGAGGTTATGGCCAAGCTGCGCGAGCTGGATGAGGTTGCCTATGTGCGCTTCGCCTCGGTTTATCGCAGTTTCCAGGATATCAGTGAATTTCAGGACGAACTCAACCGTTTGAAAGAATTCAAACCCGTCGCGGCAAAAGACTAATGGCCTTCTCTATCGCCGATCGTGAGCATATGTCGCGGGCGCTTGAGCTGGCTGCCAGAGGCCGCTTTACGACCAGCCCCAACCCAACGGTTGGCTGTGTTCTGGTTAAGGATGGCAAGGTTATCGGGGAAGGTTATACCCGTCCGGCCGGTGGCAATCATGCCGAGATTGAAGCGCTGGCCGGTGTCTCCGATACCTGCGGCGCGGCTCCTGAGACCTGCGGTGCGACTGCTTATGTCACGCTTGAACCCTGCAGCCATAGCGGCAAAACCGGCCCCTGTGTTGAGGCCTTGATCGCCGCTGGAATTGGTCGCGTTGTGATTGCCTGTGAAGACCCTAATCCAAAAGTGGCCGGTCAGGGTATTAAGTTTCTTGAGCAGGCGGGAATCGAAGTCGCCTGTGGACTGTTTGAAGAGCAGGCGCGGGAAATCAACAAAGGTTTTATTAAACGCCACGAGCAGGGCACGCCCTGGGTGCTGGTGAAGATGGCGGCCAGCCTCGATGGTCGCACCGCGATGGCCAGTGGTCAGAGCCAGTGGATTACCACGCCGGCCTCGCGCCAGGATGTGCAGCGACTGCGTGCCGCCAGCTGTGCGATTATTACCGGAATTGGCACCCAGCTGATGGATGATCCCTCGCTGACGGTGCGCATAACCAAAGAACAACTTGGTGTTGAAGACGATCTGCGGCAGCCGCTGCGTGTGGTGGTCGACAGCAAGTTACAGATTAGCCCGCAAGCGCGTATGTTTGATCAGCCCGGTGAAACCCTGATCGCGACTGTTGCAGCAAATGGGGACGAACATTCTGATGGCGCGCAGCAGCGGGAAAAGGTCGCGGCGCTGCAAGCTGCGGGTGCCGAGGTGCTGTTGCTGCCCGAGCGCCAGGGTCATGTGGATCTGCATGAATTATTGCTTGAGCTGGCGCGCCGTGAGTGCAACAACATTATGGTGGAAGCCGGTGCCGGGCTGGCTGGTGCCTTTGTCGCTGAAGGTCTGCTCGACGAGATGGTCTGTTACTTTGCGCCGAAGCTGTTTGGCAGTGATGCGCGACCAATGTTTGAATTGCCGATACAGACCATCGACGCCCATTTGGCGCTGGCGGTGAAAGATATACGCCAGATTGGCGAGGATATTCGCATTACATTGCGGCCAGATAAAGACTATTAAGTTAAGGTCCTGGGGCTTCGCCGGGGGTAGGCGGTCTTTGAAATATAAGCACCGATAAAATTGAACAAAACAGGTTATCAATATGTTTACAGGAATTATCAGCGCAATCGGTGAAATAGCCGATCTCGAGCAGCGCGGTGGCGATGTTCGGTTGAGCATCAGTGCCGGCAGTCTGGGTATGGGTGATGTGCAGCTCGGCGACAGCATCGCCTGCAATGGCGCCTGCCTGACCGCGGTGGAACTGCATGAGAGCGGTTTTGTCGCCGATGTGTCAGTCGAGACCCTTACTCTGACTACTATTAGCGGCTGGAAAACCGGCAGCCGTATCAATCTGGAAAAAGCCATGCAGGCCACAGATTGCTTTGGCGGTCATATTGTCTCTGGCCATGTGGACGGAATTGGCGAAGTGGTGTCGCTGCACGAAGATGCGCGCTCCTGGCGCTTTCGCATTCGCGCCCCGCGGGAGTTGGCCAAATACGTTGCCCACAAAGGCTCGATCACCGTTGATGGCACCAGCCTGACAGTCAATCATGTTGAGGGCGCGGAGTTTGAACTCAATATTGTGCCGCACACTATGACCCACACCATCATGGGTGATTATCGGGTCGGCACAAAAGTAAACCTTGAGGTTGATCTGGTTGCCCGTTACCTTGAACGCCTGTTGCTCGGCGATAAAGCGGCGGATAGCCAACACTAGAGAAAATCACAGTCAGGATCGAAGAGAATAATAATGGTACTCAATACAATAGAAGAGCTGATCGAAGATATTCGTCAGGGCAAGATGGTTATTTTGATGGACGACGAAGATCGCGAGAACGAAGGCGATCTGGTAATGGCGGCGCCGATGGTGCGCCCGCAGGACATCAATTTTATGGCCACCAATGCCCGCGGCTTGATCTGCCTGACTCTGCATGAAGATCGCTGCAAGCAGTTAAATCTGGCGATGATGGTGAATTCGAGCAGTAATAACTCCAGTCATGGCACGCCGTTTACCCTGTCGATTGAAGCCGCCGAAGGCGTAACAACCGGTATCTCCGCTGCCGACCGCGCTCGCACTGTGCAGGCAGCGGTTGCCAGCAGCGCCCGCCCGGAAGATATTGTGCAGCCAGGACATATCTTTCCGCTTAGGGCGCAGCCTGGCGGTGTATTGAGTCGCGCAGGTCATACCGAGGCTGGCTGTGACCTGGCCAAGATGGCCGGTTTTGAACCGGCTGCGGTGATTGTTGAAATTATGAATGAAGACGGCACCATGGCGCGCCGCGATGATCTCGAGGTATTTGCCGAAAAGCACAATCTTAAAATTGGCACCATCGCCGATTTGATTCATCACCGTCTGGTAACCGAGAAGACAACCCAGTGCATTAATGAGCGCGAAGTGAATACTAGCTTCGGCCGCTTCACCCTAAAAACCTTCCTCGATAATGTGCGTGGTGAAAAACACTTCGCGCTGGTGATGGGTGATGTCAGTGGCGGTGAGCCACCGCTGGTGCGGGTGCATACCAACCGTTCGGCGCGTGATTTACTGGCCATCGAAGATGGCGGTGAATTCAAGAGCTGGTCTTTCCACAAGGCGCTGGAGCGGGTTGCCGCTGAAGGCCGTGGCGTCGTGGTGTTGCTCTACTATCCCGAATCCTCCGAGGATATTGATCACAGTATCGAGCAGATTCTCAATCCCGGGTCGGTGCGCGCCCAACGAGCCAATGAGGTTGTCTACCAACAGGTGGGCACAGGCTCGCAAATTCTTCGCGACCTCGGCATCCAGAAAATGCGTTTGATGAGTGCGCCGTTTAAATTTACCGGTATCTCCGGCTTTGATCTCGAAGTCGTTGAGCATGTCGACTGCGAATAATCACAGGAACAGACCATGAGCGAATACAGACCCGAAGAGGGCAACTTTAATGTCGGTCAGGTGCGCATCGCGGTAATCGCTGCGCGCTGGAATGCCGAGATCACCGATGGCCTGGTCGATGGTGCAGTGCGAGCGTTTGCCCGCCACGGTATCGAGGGCGCGGCGCTGGATGTATTTCGTGTGCCCGGCGCCTTTGAATTGCCGCTGGCCAGTCAGCGCGCTGCCCGCACCGGACGCTACGATGCAGTGGTTGCTCTTGGTTGTGTGATTCGCGGTGACACGCCTCACTTTGACTATGTCTGCTCCGAGACCACCAGAGGTATTGGTGAAGTGGCGCTGCGCGAAGATCTGCCGGTCGCCTTTGGTTTGCTGACCACCGATAACTTGCAGCAGTCTCTGGATCGCTCAGGCGACAACCACGAGAACAAAGGTGAAGAAGCGGCCCTGACCATTCTTGAGTTATTAACTGTGTTCAAGCAAATTCAGGGCGCCGAATAGATGTCAAAACCGAAAATGCGTCAAAAAGCGCGCAGGCTGTTGGCCCAGGCGCTCTATTCCTGGGATGTTGGTGGCGGCAATCTGATTGATATCGAAGCGGAATTTCACACCGACAACAATATGAAAACGGTCGATACGGATCTTTTTCACGAGCTGCTGCACGGTGTGCCCAAAAATATCAGTGAAATTGATGCCGCCTATGAAGCCTACCTCGACCGCCAGCAGGAGCAGCTTGATCCGGTGTCGCGGGCAATTTTGCGGCTTTCCACCTACGAGCTGCTCTACCGAATTGATGTGCCCTACAAAGTGGTGATCAATGAAGGGGTCAATCTGGCGAAGACCTTTGGTCCCACCGATGCCTTTAAATACATTAATGGTATTCTCGATCGTGTGGCCATCGATAAACGCAGTATTGAAGTGGCGGCCAATAAGCGCGCATAACCGCAATATTGCCACTTCCGGGTAACAGGCGCGGAGGCCCATAATCCGAAATCCGAAATCCGAAATCCGAAATCCGAAATCCGAAATCCGAAAGCCCGAAAGCCCGAAAGCCCGAAAGCCAAAAGCAGAAGCCAGAGTAAAAAGGATAGAAGAGGACTCAACCTGTCTGAGCACAGCCATCAACCAGGCGAGTTTGAACTGATCGCCACCTACTTCGCCGGTCTT
>JALRJD010000025.1 GCA_023255165.1 Porticoccaceae bacterium
GCTGCCTATGGCGATTAAGTCATGTTCTGGCTGGATCACATCACCGTTCCCTGTGATGATTAAGGAGCAATTGGCGTCAGCTACAGCAAGCAAGGCTTCGAGCTTTCGCAGCATGCGGTCGGTGCGCCAGTCTTTAGCCAGCTCCACCGCGGCGCGGGTAAGGTTACCCTGGTGCTGTTCCAGCTTGGCTTCAAAGCGCTCAAACAGGGTAAAGGCATCAGCGGTGCCACCGGCAAACCCGGCAATAACCTTGTCGTGATAGAGACGTCTAACCTTGCGCGCATTGCCTTTCATAATGGTATTGCCAAGGCTGACCTGGCCATCACCACCGATCACCACTTTGCCATTGCGACGCACTGAGAGAATTGTTGTTCCGCGGTATTGTTCCACGAGGTTGCTCCTTTTGTTATGACTTGCTCTGCCTGTTGTGTAGATGGGGACGACACCTGGAATATCAATAGCGCCGGGTCAAATTGGCACAACATAGAAAGGTTATTTGAGACGGAAGCAGGGGACATTAACAGCTGATACCTGCGCAGAGATACCAGCTATTTTTTGATAAAGAATCGTAAAAGAATAGTATTAGAGAGTCGCTTTAACGATATCCACATGGCTCTGACGCAACATCATTTTATTCAAGCCATAGGTTTTGCCCGGTAACTTGCCCAGTGTCGCGGCCTGCTCAATGGCCATCGGCAAAACCTGCTCGGCATCCGCCAACTGATCAAAGAAGCCCGCGGTCATAGCGGTTTCCGGATCAAACATGTGCGACTGAATTACGCACATGCTTTGGTAAACCGGTGACAGGCGCGCCTTGACCAGTTCGATACCAAAGGCTGGCAAAATCATATCGATCGCGGTTTCATTCAGGCTGATTTTAAAATCACCACGGGTGCCAATGCGCGTATCAGAGGCCAGCAGCATCATTGCGCCAGCCGCAATCGCATGGCCGGTGCAGGCGGCAACCACAGGCTGCGGATGACTAAACAATCTGGTTAAAAAACTTGCGCCCTTGTGAACCAGTGGCGGCATCTGATCACTGTCCGGCCCTAATGCTTCAGTTTCCGGGGCCACCTCCTTGAGGTTAAAGCCGGCCGAAAGCAGTCCTGGCCGTCCGGCAATAACCACCGCGCTGGCCTCTTTTAACGCGCGGTCGAGATGTTCATTGAGCAGGTCCAGAGTGGCGTGGCCCAGTGAGTTCACCTTGCCATCATCCCAGTTTAAAACCGCAACATCGCCTTGCTGTGTATATTCAATCATCGATTCAGTCTCGCTGTTTGTTTGGATCGTTAATATTTGGATTTGATAATTATCCTAAAGCAGCAACCCAGTCGGGGACAGAGCTAAAGCCGACCCGCGAGCCACCATATCTCGGCGCAGTTGGTTTACAGTCGATTACAAAAGCGGTTGAAAACCATTGCGGCGCACCGACTTTTCCACCTGGCCGGGAAAGAAATTAATCATCGGCAGGCAGCGCAAACCCGCAGTTTTCAGCCCCCGCGACGTCCAGTTATTACAGGTGTTGATACACATATAAACGCCCCGCGAGCGGTAAAACACTTCACCGCAAGGCTTATTGCGCACCTGCACAATTTGATTGTCGCGATCAACGGCAAAGTGGCGACGCACAAACTCCACCACCGATTCAATCAGGCCATGGCTATCGGGGATGGTATAGATCGATCTGGTGCTGCTGGTCTGGGATTCGATGCTGTCGATGCCAAGCACCGCGATCACTGAGCTGGTCGGCAACAGCAGCGCCCGCAATCCCAACAGCAGCGTTTGATCCGGAGCGCCATAGTAGCGGTAGTCGCCCCAGCCAATTCGCGCCCAGGCCGCGCCCTGAAGCGGTTGGGCCAGCTCTGG
Source organism: Porticoccaceae bacterium (assembly GCA_023255165.1). Taxonomy (GTDB): domain Bacteria; phylum Pseudomonadota; class Gammaproteobacteria; order Pseudomonadales; family Porticoccaceae; genus HTCC2207. The sequence continues at coordinate 1,867 of JALRJD010000025.1, forward strand.
CAGCACAGGCAGCAACAGTTCACTGGGCAGCACCAGATGGGTATGAATTCCCTCGCGAAAAAAATAGAACTGAGATGTCAGCATTTATCGACTTGTTATTGATTGCAACCGGGTCAGGTTACCGCGTTTCCGAATACACTGGCAAGCCGCTGGGGCGACGAAATAATGTTGATCTCTGGTACCATTCATGGGGTATTGTTGGCGCTTGAACTGTCACGCAGTATTGCGCCCAATATGACCGATAAGACCCCAGCCCCAACTTCAGAATTTGATCAGGACTAACCAGGATTTTAACTATGCCATTGCACTTAAACGACAGCAGCCTGCTGCAGACCCAGGCCCATATCAACGGCCAGTGGCTGGATGCGGACAGCGGAGAAACCCTGGCGGTAACCAACCCGGCG
>JALRJD010000056.1 GCA_023255165.1 Porticoccaceae bacterium
ACCACAATATGGCCATGGGAGTGGGCAATTCTCTCGCCGCCATCGAGGCTGGTGCCAACCGTATCGACGGTTCAGCAGCGGGGCTCGGGGCCGGCGCGGGCAACACCCCGCTGGAAGTGATGGCGGCTGTGCTGGATCGGATGAACATCCCTACCGGGGTGGACATTTTTAAATTGATGGACGTTGCCGAAGAGCTGGTTATTCCGATGATGGATGAACCGGTCCGCCTGAGTCGTGATGCGCTGGTACTTGGCTATGCCGGCTGTTATTCGTCGTTTTTGCTGTTCGCCAAGCGCGCGGCAGACAAACACGGGGTGCCTGCCCACAAGATCTTACTGGAGATGGCGCGGCGTAAAACCGTTGGCGGCCAGGAAGATTTGATTGACGATGTAGCGCTCGAACTGGCTCGTCAGGTTTAGAACTTGTACTTTTAGGTCGCTAGCAATATTGATTGAATGGCTGTTTCAGTGTTTACTCCGCTACCAAACAAGAATAATGCTCGTCTATGAAACAGCCAACTCTCGAAGACTTTTCTCTGCTGCTGGGTCATCTCTACGATGGTCATATTGAGGAGGACCCTTACAGCGCGTTTTTGACCAGTTTGCGGGCCATTATTGACGCCAACTTCGCCTCTATTACCATGCGCGAGCCGGCCGGCGATGACGGTGGATTGCTGTTTGTCTCCTGTGAAAAACTCCAGAAAACCTTTATCAACGATCACGAAAATCCTTATACAGACCGCTATTACACGTCAAATCTGATGACTAATTTGCCCTGGGGTAAAGTCGTTTCACTGGATGAGTGCCACCCCTATTCCAAACTTGAGGATACCGATCTCTATAATTTCTGCATGAAACCCCTGGATATCCACCATATGCTTGGGGTCGATCTGCGCAACGCCAACGGTCAGCGTTTTAGTGTGCGCTTTTGCCGCCCGAAATCGGCACCAAATTTTGAACCGGGTTGCCGAGAGTTTCTCTCCATGCTGTCGACCCATATCCAACGCGCGATTGCCAACGGCATGCAGCTAATCCAGCTCGACAATGAGCGCAAGGTCTACAGCAAGACCCTTTCACGGCAGGCAATTGGCGTGATTACCCTGGATGAAAAAGGCAATGTGATTACCCGCAATGCGATCGCCGATGAAATTTTGCATGAAAAAGACGGCCTGCATATTATTAACCAGCACATCCACCTGGAGAGCCCCGCCAGCAGAACCAGGCTCAACGGCTATATCAATGAAGTGATTGAGGCCCAGCGCAATCACACGCCGCCCCCGGTCAACGCGCTCTCTGTCGATCGACCCTCGGGCAAACCAGATCTGGAAATCCTGATTAAACCCATGATGATTGATAAAACCGTCGAGCCCAGCAACACGCCGCACATGATGGTGTTTATCAATGCTCCGGACAAAACCTCTGATATTGATATTCGTATTTTGATATCGCTCTATAAGCTCACTCGAGCAGAGGCAATGCTGGCAAAACATTTAGCTGATGGCGCCAACCTCGACCAGAGTGCGGCGCAACTGGGTATTGCGCGCAACACCGCCCGCGCGCAACTGCGTTCTATTTTTGCCAAAACAGGCGTCAGCCAGCAGTCGATGCTGGTAAGTTTGATTTTGAAGAGTTTGGTGACTTTTTCCTAGCAGGCGTGTTTACAGCGCACGCATATTGGCCCTGCTCCAAAATGCCCGCATCGAGACAATCTGCTCAGCCTCAATCACAAACACATCGATAATATCCATGGCAAAGGATTGGTCTTTAATCTTTATATGCAGAGTAAAGGCAAAAGCCACTTCACTGCCGGCAACGCGGATCGGCCCACTGAGTTCAGCGGCCTCTATGCCACTCAGACCACTACGATAAAATCCCACAATGGCCTCACGGCCAACCAATGGCGTTGTACCCACCGGATCTTCCAGCCGTGCCTCAGGGTGATAGAGTGCGCCAATACCCTCTGCATCTGCGACCACCAGCAGACGCAGATACTCGTCCACCAACCGCTGCGCCAGGCTAATATCCAGCTCTGTGCTCATATCGGTCTCCTTTAAAATGGCAGACCGTCATCAATCGCATGGTTGGCCTCCTCTGGGGTGGCGACACCTTTTACCAGATGACTGCCATTGACCTCAGCCTGGATCGCGGCAACATCCTCCCGCGCAGCATAGAACTGTGAGTACCATTTGCGCCCGATACGGAAAGGCCCGTCAGTCCTTATCTGCATAATGGTCAAGGCAGGTTTTTTATGTCGCCAAATCTGGAAATCAGTGGCAAAGGCGGCCAGAGCACCAGCCTGGCTTTGCCGTGCCATCTCGCGGTCCTCTTCAGTAATCTCGGTCGATGCCGCCTTGACCAAACAACCATGCCAGCACTTGCTGACACCATCGTCCACTGGTGTATTGGCAATAAACTCATACTGCAGCGCATCGCCAAACACCTGCTTGGAGAGCAAAATGCCGGGGCCTGTGTACCAGGTGCTGGTGTACAGCATTACCCCACCGTAGAGCTGCATTGGGCCACCCTGCCGCTGAATATACAGATGGTCTTTGGCCTGATTTTCAAAATATTCCGCCGGTGCACCATGGGTGGGCCCCAAATGGCGAATATCACTCATATTGTCGAGAATTTCCTGGGGGTGAACATCCAGTTCGCCGAGGTGATCGAGCTGCCAGTGAATCCACTGCGGGTCATTCCACTCTGGCAGGCATGGCACAGCGTAATCAGGCTCAGCACCGTCCTCATCGAACCAGGCCATAATGCAGCCCATATTATCCACCACGGGATAAGAGCGGATTGACGCGGATTTCGGGCATGGCCCGTCAAAATAGGGAATATCATCGACATCACCGGCGGCGTTGTAGCGCCAACCGTGATACGGACAGCGAATCGAATCACCTTCAATCTGATGACCATTGACCACAATCATCGCCGAGTCGCTGGCGGTAAGGTGAGTACCCATATGTTTGCAGTAGGCATCCAGCATTACCGGACGACCGCTCTCGCCGCGATACAGCGCCAGATCGCGCCCCCAAAAACGCACGGCCATAGGGCCCTTGTCCAACTCAGAGCTCTCGGCCACAACAAACCATCCGCGCGGGAAGGTATGGGGCCCCAACTTGTAATCAACTGACGATGCCATGCGCTGTTACTCCGACATTAATTTCAACCTAGTATATTAGCCAACTTAATTGGGTAATCGTCCGTATGGACGAAAGCCTGATAATATTTTGTGGTTGTTAAAAGACCAACCGTTCAGCCAAGATCGGCACTGATTTTTAACTTCCTCTATTTTTTAACTTACTCTATCTGGATGATGCACCGCGCGTCGCCAAGAGCATAATAAGGCGCAACCCCTGTCGAGGAACAGCGAGTAATAAAATGGTCAGTCATAAAATTTGGGAATGCCTTATCTGCGGCTTTGTCTACGATGAATCACTGGGTATGCCAGAGGATAATATCCCACCCGGCACCAGCTGGGATGATATTCCGGATGACTGGCTATGCCCCGACTGTGGTGTTGGCAAGCAGGACTTCGAGATGAGCGAAGTACAAACCGCGCCCTCCTCAACAACAACCGCTGCTGCGCAATCAGCTGCCAATACTGCGATCGGCTTGGATAGTGCAGCGGACGCGACTGCGCCAGCCCAACAAACTGCACTAGCCGCAGCGGTAGTGACCGACTACCGCATCTGGGAGTGCCTGGTCTGTGGATGGCAGTACGATGAATCACTGGGTCTGCCGGAAGACAATATTGCTCCCGGCACCCGCTGGGAAGATATTCCAGAGGACTGGCTGTGTCCCGACTGCGGCGTTGGCAAGCAGGACTTCGAGATGGTTGAAGTAAAACAAGTCAGTGTTGCCAGCGCAGTAGCGCAAACCACAGCCGCTAACCACGGCCAAGACCAAAAGCGAGACCAAGAACAAGATCAAGTGCAAGAACAGCCGCTGGTGATTATTGGCGCTGGTCTCGCCGCTTACAACCTGGTGAAAGCCTTTAGGCAGCACAACCCTTCACGCCCCATTACGCTGGTGTGCGCCGACGACGGTAGTTTCTACTCGAAACCACAGATTTCCACCGGCTTTAGCAAAAATCGCTCCGCCGAGGCTATGGTCTCCGCCGACGCCGCAACCATGGCCCGGGATTACAATTTACAGCTCTTCAGCCACAGTCGCGTCGACGCCATCGACCGCGAAGCCAAACTGGTGCAGTTGGCCGATCGGAGCATTGCCTACGGTGAGTTGGTTCTGGCTGTCGGCGCCCAGTGCATACAAGCGCCTTTGGAAGGCAGCGGACTCGACCTGGTTTATACAGTCAATGATCTCAGTGATTATGGAACATTTCGTGCCGCCGTGGCCGGTAAACAGCGGGTCCT
>JALRJD010000091.1 GCA_023255165.1 Porticoccaceae bacterium
GACTGGCTCACATGCCTGGGACTTAACAATTTAATGGATTCCTTCGGGTTTCTGCGTTCCCTCGGAAAGACGATGTAGTAGGGCGTTCCCTCGGAAAGACGAATCAAAGAGACCCTTCGGCTACGCTCAGGGTGACAGCATTTTTCACTCAGGGTGACAGCATTTTTCGCTCAGGGTGACTGGGTAAAAACGGCGCCCCCGGAAGGACAATAATGCTGGTTGTTAAAGTTTAACTTCTGACTCAACAGGCAACTGCCAGTCTATTGGGGCCTGACCCCGCTGCTGCAGATAGTTATTGGTTGCGGAAAAATGTTTGCAACCCAAAAACCCGCGATAAGCCGACAGCGGCGAGGGATGCACAGAACTCAACACCAGATGACGAGAGCGATCGATAAAGGCACCCTTCTTCTGAGCGTAACTGCCCCACAGCAAAAACACGATACCATCACGCCGATCATTGAGCGCCCGAATTGCCTGATCGGTAAACTGCTCCCAGCCCTTGCCCTGATGGGCGCCAGCATTGCCAGCTTCAACCGTGAGCGTCGCGTTGAGCAGCAACACACCCTGCCGCGCCCAACTGGTCAGGCAGCCATGATTGGGCTGCACAATACCTAGATCGGTTTCCAGTTCTTTGTAAATATTAACCAGCGAAGGCGGAACCTTGACGCCCGGCAATACCGAGAAGCAAAGGCCGTGGGCTTGATGGTCGCCATGGTAGGGGTCCTGTCCCAGAATCACCACCCGCACCTGATCAAATGGCGTGCTATCAAATGCCGCAAACCACTGCGAACCCGGCGGGTAAATGCGCTTTCCGCCAGCCCTTTGCTGAAGCAGAAATTCGCGCAAATTTGCCATGTAGGGTTTTTCAAATTCATCTCCCAGCACTTTGCACCAGCCGGGTTCCAATTTAATCTTGCCCTGATCGCCCATATCCATCTCACATTGCTTTTCCAGTTTAAAACTCCTACCTGCCGCATGCCGGCAAATGTTACCATAGCCGCTCATGCAATCCGCTTCCAATCTCAATATCTGGCGCCTCACCTGGCCGACTATGCTCAGCAATATTCTCTATATGCTGATGGGTATCGCCTTCCTTAAAATCGCCGGAACCATGGGCACCGATGCGGTGGCCGCGGTGACTACCGGGCAGCGACTCTACTTTGTGCTGCACGCCATTATGATGGGGCTCTGCAGCGGCACCACGGCGATGGTTGGACGCTATTGGGGCGCCGGCGACAAACAGCGCGCCGGTCGTTTTGCCGCGCTGTCGGTGATAGTCTTTTTGATCGACGGGCTGGTACTCTCGTGGTTCGCCATTCCATTTCTCGACCAGCTTGTCGGCATGTTTGGGCTCGCTGGCGAAGGCCATGCCATGGCCGTCGAATTTACTTTCTGGACCGCACTTTACGCACCGGCACTGCTGGTGACTCTGGTGTTTAATATGTCCTTCCGTGCAGTCGGTAATGCCACCACGCCACTGTGGACGTCGGTGGTTGGCGTTGCTCTTAGCGTTGCGCTCGGCATCGGAATGACCTTTGGATGGGCAGGGCTGCCGGAAATGGGTCTCCCGGGTCTGGCGATTGGTGGCGGCATCGCCATGGTGATCACCATTGTTGCCTTTATGGTGTTTTGGGTGCTTGGCTGGCTCTCGTTTAAGCCCTATAACCCGTTACCTGGCTTTGTTGAAAACGGCAAAACCCTGGTCGATATCGGCATGCCCGCAGCCTTTGAGCAGGCCTTTTTTCAGGGTGGTATGTTGATCTTTATGATCTTTCTGGCCAGCTATGGCAATGCACCGTTTGCCGCCTACGGCATTGGATTGTCGATTCTCGGCCTGATTATTGTGGTTGCCTTTAGCTTCTCGATCTCGGCCGCCACGCTGGTCAGCCAACATCTGGGTGCCGGTGACAAACATGGGGCCTATGATGCCGGTTGGCGAATTATGCGCACCTGTGTCTACCTGATGCTCTGCGGCAGTCTGTTTATGGCGGTGTTTGCCGAGCGGATAGCGCGCTTTATGATCGATGATCCGGAAGTGGTCGGGCATATGGTCGACTTCACCTATATTCTCTGTTTCAGCCTGCCGTTTATGGGCATCGAGTTCAGCATGGCCGGCTCGCTGCGCGGTGCGGGTGATACGCGTTTCCCAATGATGGTAACTATATTCAGTATTGCCCTGACCAGAATGCTGATCCCGTTTATTCTGGTTAAGCTAGGCGCCGATGTGTTTTGGCTCTACACCACATCACTGATGGATTTTTCCATTAAGTCAGGTCTGAATATGTGGCGTTTTCGTAAGAAGACCTGGCTCAGTAACAAATCTCTAATCAACAATTCAAGCGGTTAAAATCGACAATGTCTCAAGCAAATACAGCTCTGTTAAACACCCGACAAAATGACCTACAAATAGCCTACTGGCTGCTCGTCTGTGCCGCCGTGATTTTCGGCATGATCCTGCTCGGCGGGGTGACCCGACTGACCAGTTCAGGGCTGTCGATGGTGGAATGGAAACCGTTGATCGGGATTATCCCGCCGCTGTCGCAGGCCGACTGGCAAGAGATGTTCCTTAAATATCAGCAGTTTCCGGAGTACCAGAAAGTCAACCTGGGTATGACGCTGGAAGAATTTAAACCAATCTTTATGTATGAATATCTGCACCGGGTGCTGGGCAGATTTATTGGCATTATCTTTGTGCTGCCATTTCTGTACTTCTTTTTTACCAAACGCATTAAAGCGTCGCTGACGCCCAAACTGCTGTTTATGCTGCTGCTTGGCGGCAGCCAGGGTCTGCTTGGATGGTATATGGTCAAAAGTGGTCTGGTCGACAACCCGCGTGTCAGTCAGTATCGCCTCACTGCCCATCTGGGCACTGCGGTGCTGATTTACGGGTTTATTTTGTGGACCGCGTTTGGCCTGCTGTGGAAACCCAAGTCGCAGTCTGCATCGCAGCTCACATCTGTGCCTACAAATTTGAAAAATTTTGCCTACACTTTGAGTGTGCTGATTTTCCTGATGATTCTCTCCGGCGGCCTGGTTGCAGGTACCCATGCCGGACATGCCTATTCCACCTGGCCCCTGATGGGTGACAGTTTTATCCCTGCCGGGCTCTACAGTTTACAACCGGCCTGGTTATCGGCATTTGAAGATATCACCACTATCCAGTTTAACCACCGCATGTTTGCCTATCTGATTGTGGCGCTGGTGCTCACTTTTGCCGTTAAGGCGCTGCGTTCGGATATTTCAAAGCCCTTGAAAATTGGCGTCTGGAGTATGTTGGGTCTGCTTGCCATGCAGGTCACGCTGGGTATCAGCACATTGCTTTTCTATGTGCCGGTGCCGGTTGCTGCGGCTCACCAGGTGGGGGCTGTGGCTCTGCTAAGCGCGTCGTTGTTTGTCAGTCACGGTCTCGGTAATCGTGCGGCATAAATAAATTTTTCCTTGTTTTTCACATTTACTTTTTAGGAGTTCTACTATGAACAAATTTACTGCTTCCATTCTTGCAGCCGCTCTTTCTGTAACCGCGTTGGGTGCATCGGCGGGCGATGCTGCCGCGGGTAAGGCTAGGTCAGTGACTTGCGCTGGCTGCACTGCTTGCAGAGGCTAATGAACTATTTAAAGAACTAACAGCAGAGCTAGCAGCGTTTGTTGCAGAGGCTTCTGCATTAACCTCAG
>JALRJD010000199.1 GCA_023255165.1 Porticoccaceae bacterium
GCCTCTGGCTTCGGTTTCAGCCATGATGGGACGCACTGCGGTGTACCACACGCTAGGTGACGTCGCCTCGCCCACCAGGCTCCGCAATGTCGCATCAAACGTATTTACCTCGCCCGAGATTGCGCAGGTTGGTTGGTCCCAAAGTGAGATTCAAGAGGGTCTGGTTCGCGGGGAGATTGCAACTATCGAGCTCGAGACTAACCCCAGAGCCAAGATGCAGGGTTTGACCGACGGCTTTATAAAGCTTTTTGCCTCGGTCGGTAGCGGCACGGTTATCGGTGGCGTGGTCGTTGCCCCCAGGGCACTCTGTTCGGTAAAAACGTTGTGGGTGGTTTGATCAATATCCACCGTGTTAAGCCACAGCTTGATGAGACCAGCGGTAAGGTTCGTCTGCGTTATGGCGAGTTCGACAAATCTCAGGTTGATTTCCTTTACAACTTTGGCGCGGACGATTGGGCTCTGAAACTGACTGGCGGTATTGCGCGTCAGGGTGAGGGCTATATCAAAAATATTTCTGGTGGCGATCTGTGGTATCGCGATACCGACCGTTTGGGCGCGCACCTGTTGTGGCAGCCAAGCGACACGCTGACTGCTGAGTTTATTTACGATCACAGCAACCTTGAAGGTGACCCAGGCACTGTATTTAACACATCTGCCGGCGAAGCTGACAACGTTTGGAGTTCTGATACAGCTCTTGGCGGCGACACATTCTGTGCACTGTTGGGTCTGACCTGTAGCCCTGCAGCTGGCGATCCTTCTACTGGCAGCCGCGATGTAGGTGCAATCAACGCGCCACAGTGGAACGAGCTGAAGAAAGATCAGTTCACTGTACGTCTGACTGCTGATGTTACCGAAGATCACACTGTGACTTATGTAGGTAGCTTGATTAAATCAGAAGACGACCAGGCGCTGGACGGCGACGGCCACACCGACACTGTTTACCACTTCCGTCGTTGGGGTGATTACGAGCAGTTTACCCACGAGTTGCGTTTGAGCCGTGACAGCGGTTCCAACCTGACTTGGCAGGTTGGTGTGTTCAACGCGTTCGCTGAAGGCACCAACAATCAGCACACTCTGGTTGTTGCACCTCCATACTCGCAAGAGTTTGGTCGCACTACATCAGATTCCTACTCGGTCTTCGGTGAAGCCGACCTGGCGCTGATGGACGAGAAGCTGATCCTCACTGCGGGCGCTCGTTATATCAACGAAAAGAAAAAGCTCGCTCGCGAAGCTTATGGTGATCGTGATGACCCAACGTCAATCAACCTTGGTCCAAACGCTGGCGGCAGCATCGACAGCTCCAAGACCATCTATCGTGTTGGTGCCCGTTATCACTTCAACGAAGACGTGATGGCTTATGCAACTCGTTCAACTGGTTTCCGCAGTGGTGGTTTGTCTCCACGCGCTATCGACCCGTACTACCTGTCACAGGGTTACGATCCTGAGTTGTTGACCAACCACGAAATCGGCCTGCGTACGACTATGCTCGATGGTTCCTTGACCTTCAATATCACCGCATTCCACATGGATTACGAAGATATGCAGATCGAGCTGGCTATTGCGGCAGATCGCCCACCGGGCACTCAGAACTTCGTGGTTAACGCCGGTCAAGCGACTATCAAAGGTCTGGAAATGGACTTTAACTGGATGGTTAACGATTGGTGGAGACTGTCTGGTAACGTCGGTACGCTCGACAGCGAGTACGATGAACTGTTCGTCAACCTCTACGGCTTTGGCCCGCTGGGTAACGAGTACGAAGCTCGCGACGAGTCCAACCTCGACCTGCGTCGTTCGCCTGAGCTGAGCTATGGTCTGAGCTCGATCATGACCTGGGATGTTGCCGGCGGTGTTGTTTCCTGGCGCGCGTCTTACAGCTGGACTGACGACTATGAAGCAACCACTACCAACTACCCAGGTTCTGGCGTAGAAGAGACAGGCATTCTTGATTCGTCTCTGACCTACGATGTTGAGAAGTGGCAGCTGTCTATCTACGGTCGCAACCTGACTGACGAAGACTCCTGGACTCACAACTACGTGGTCAACGCGTTCCGTGAAGATGTTGATGGTAACGGCGCCCTGTGGCGCTTTGCCCAGCGTCGCGCTCCACGCGAAATCGGTGCGGAAGTTCTGTACAGATTCTAAGTCGACAGCAAAACAAAAAACCCCGCGAAAGCGGGGTTTTTTTTGCCTGAATGGTCAGGCTGGAGTGCAGAGTTAGCCATCACAGGCTAACAGCCTTGGCGATCAGAGCAGTGGCGGCATTACCGATTCACGCTCGTCCGCGCTAAAGAAACAGTTCTTGGAACGATCAAAAACCTTTTCTTCATCCTCGACAATCTCGGCGGCAATCTCCGGTTCCATCAGCCGGGCATTGGTCACCTCAAAGGTCTCGCGGTCCGGATACCAAATCTCCATAATCACATCATAGGGCGTCTCGGACGGCTCCCCGGTAATCGGATCGGGAAATGCATCCAGATACCGACGCATATATTTCACCGCCGCACCACTGAGATATTTTTCACCGATCACACGGTGATAGGTCTCGTAATAGCTTCTGAACTCCTCAATACTCATACCGGGTCGGCGTTTTAGGAAACCGATAACTTTAAACATAAAAACCTCTCTTAACTAATTAACAGACTCTGGAAGCAACTTGGCTTTTAAACCACCAGACCAATATCGCCCTGACCGTGAATCGATCGCAATTCCCGGTGCGCAATGCGCCAGCCGTTAGCGGTTAGCACCAGCTTGTCGCTGTATTCGCCCCAAACGGTCATCATGCTCTCGGCGAAATCGCCTTTGCCCACATGAATAGCCTGCAGATAGCATTGAGCCGTGGCTTCGCTGCCATTGACCTGAATCCTGAAGTTGCCTAGCAGATGCTGAGTGCCAGCACATTGATCCAGCACCGAAGAGACCAGCGTCACTATCTGGCTGAGTCCATGGCAATCGCCCACGCCAACATAGTGCGCGGTCGCGTCTTCGAGAAAAACATCAGATAGCTGGTCGTATTGCTTGCTGTCCAGCGCAGTGGCATAGGCCACCAGCACGTCATGAATGGCGTTAGATTCCATAAGGATCCCCTTTGCGGTTATTTTGAATGTCGTTTGTAACGATCTGAAAAGGCGCGGAAGGTTGGAGCCATGCCGTTAACGGCAAATTAAAAACCTTCGTGCATGTTTTTAATGTACTGCTACTTTGTAAAGTATCGCTACATGGGAGTCAAGGGGAAACTGGGGTAGGGCTACTCTTGCGCCTGCTTGCGGGCTATGACCTGTTGCATAATTTCCGTTGGGTCGCGCTCAAAATCACTGGCATCGTGGCGCTCGGCCAGTTGGTTTTGTTCCACACCCCAGACACGGTTAACGCGCTGGCCACGCTTCACCGCGGGGCGCTGTTGCAGCTCATGCATCCAGCGCAGCACATGGGTGTAGCTTGCCACATCGAGAAATTCCGCCGCGTCGTAGAGTTTGCCCATTACCAGCGCCCCGTACCAGGCCATATTGGCCATATCGGCGATGCTGTATTCGTCGCCGCACAGATAGCGGTTGTCAGCCAGATGTTGATTGAGCACATCCAGTTGGCGTTTTACTTCCATGGCATAGCGGTCGATGGGGTATTCAAACTTTTCCGGAGCATAGGCGTAGAAGTGGCCAAAGCCGCCGCCGAGAAAGGGCGCGCTGCCAATATTCCAGAACAGCCAGCTGTAGCATTCGGCGCGCTTGGCGGGTGCCTTGGGAATAAAGGCATCAAATTTTTCCGCCAGATAGAGCAGTATCGCGCCGGACTCAAACACACGCGTTGGCGGGTTGTTGCTGTGGTCCATCAGCGCCGGAATCTTGGAGTTGGGGTTGGCGGCGACAAAGCCGCTGCCAAATTGGTCGCCGTCATTGATATTGATCAGCCAGGCATCGTAGTCGGCATCGCTGATGCCCAGTTCAAGCAGCTCTTCCAGCAGCACAGTGACTTTAACGCCGTTGGGTGTACCCAGAGAATAGAGTTGCAGTGGGTGCTTGCCCACCGGCAGTGCTCTGTCATGGGTTGCACCGGCGACAGGGCGGTTAATGCTGGCAAATTTGCCACCGCTCTGTTTGTTCCAGCTCCACACTTTGGGTGGAATATAAACGTTAGAGGGGCTGTTGGATGAATTCTCGGACATAGTGATAATCTGCTTTTATTATTGCTGTTGAAAACCATTATGGCATAATTTATGTCATAAATAATTACGCCGGCTCGGTATGGCGCTGGGCTCGAAGATTATCACAATTGCACTGGAATAATAGCTTATGTCGCAAGTCAGCTCGCTCGATGAAGACAGGTTGGTCGCGTATCTGGAGGCCAATGTCGATGGTTTTTCCGGGCCCATTACGGTGACCAAATTCGCCGGTGGTCAGTCCAATCCAACCTTTAAAATAGACGCCGCTTCAGGCAGCTATGTGCTGCGCCGCCAGCCACCGGGAGAGCTACTTAAGTCCGCTCATGCGGTCGATCGCGAATACCTTGTGTTAAAGGCGCTGGCCAATACCGATGTGCCAGTGGCGCGGGTCTACCACCTCTGTGAAGACCGCGAGGTGATCGGCTCAATGTTTTATTTGATGGAATATTGCGATGGCAATATCCACTGGCGTCCGGAGCTCAATGAGATTGGCAGCAGCGCCGAGCGCGCCCAGATGTATGACCAGCTGATTCAGGTGCTGGCGGCAATTCACTCGGTGGATCTGGAAAAAGCCGGGCTCAGCGATTATGGCCGTCCCGGTAACTACTTTCAGCGCCAGCTGGATCGCTGGACGGCACAGTATCGCGCCTCGGAGCTTGAGCCCATCGACGAGATGGAAAAGTTAATCGCCTGGCTCGGTGAGAATATGCCCGATGACGACGGCAGGGTATCGCTGGTGCATGGCGATTACCGGCTCGACAATCTGATGTATGCCAAAGATAACTCGCGGGTGATCGCGGTGCTCGACTGGGAATTGTCGACCCTCGGCCACCCCTTTGCCGATCTCGCCTATGTGGTGATGGGCATGAAGTTACCCGCTTCGGAAAATAAAAATATGGTCGGTGGTGTCGGCCCGATCGACTGGGCAAGTCAGGGCATTCCCAACGAGCAGCAGATTGTTGCCCGTTACTCCGAGTTGATGGGCATCGACAGCATCGACAACTGGCACTTTTATATGGCGTTTAGCTTTTTCCGTCTCGCCGCCATCTGTCAGGGTGTTGCCAAACGCGCCGTGGATGGCAATGCCTCCAATGCCACCGCTAATAATGTTGGCAGTTTGGTGCGGCCTCTGGCGCAGCTTTCGATGGAATATATTGCCTAGCCTTTACCAATGCCACTTTCACTATGTGCATATGTCGCAGCGAGGCAAGGGCTTTTGTGGTTGCGGGTTGATGATTTTTTGTCGTGGCTAATGGCATATACTGAGCCTGCGCTATTCAGGTTGTTATAGCGGCGGCATAGACAAATAGAGTTAGCAAAGAGAATGGAAAACGGGAGCAACATGACCAAACCAGTCAACAAAGAAGCCTCTGATGGCCGTCGTCAGCGCAGCGAGCGCAGCAAGCAGGCCATTATTGACGCGATGCTCGATATGATTACCGAAGGCAACCTGATTCCCACCGCTCAGCAGGTGTCAGAGCGTGCCGGTGTGGGTATCCGCAGCGTATTTCGTCACTTTGAAGATATGGAAAGCATTTTTGTTATGGCTGATGAAACCCGGCGTCAGCGCTACGAGGATGTGTTTCTTGGCGGCGATCGTGAGGGCACCTTGCAGGAGCGCATTCTGCACGCAGTTGAGCAGCGCGCCAAGGGTTATGAGCTGTATGGCAATGTTATGCTGGGTACCCTGGCGATGCGCTGGCGCTACCCGACAGTGCGAAAAAATTATGCCCGTTATCAGCGCGGCCTGCGTAAAAATCTCGATGACTGGCTGCCGGAATTACAAAAGCTCGACCCGATTGATCGCGAAGCTGTGGATGGCATCGCCTCGTTTGAGTTCTGGAATCGGCTGCGAGACCATCA
>JALRJD010000105.1 GCA_023255165.1 Porticoccaceae bacterium
CGCCTGTGATGGTCACCTCGGTCATGTGTTTGAAGGTGAGGGGTTTACCGCGAAAAATATTCGCCATTGTGTTAATTCGATCTCGATGAAGTTTATTGCTGACGACTGATGCAGCCTGATCGTCTGGCGCGCCGAGTGTCGTTCACAGCATTTACGGGTTTTGCCGGAATAGCTTTTAGGGCTGAATTCCTGTAGGCTGCGCGCCTTTCAACCAGGGCTGCTGCGACCCGTCAGGGCTGCCGCGCTGGCATACCCACTCGCAAAAAGACACTCTATGACCTTTCAAGACCTGGGCCTTTCAGCCCCGATTCTCAAAGCCGTTGCCGCACAGGGCTACGACACGCCATCGCCAATTCAGGCCCAGGCCATCCCCGCCGTTCTCGCTGGCCGTGATGTGATGGCCGCGGCGCAAACCGGCACCGGCAAGACCGCGGGTTTTACCCTGCCGATACTCGAGCGACTGGCCCCTGGCCGCCGCGCTCAGCCCAACCAGGTGCGCACATTAATTCTGACGCCAACCCGTGAGCTGGCCGCCCAGGTGGGTGAAAGTGTGGCCACTTACAGCAAACATCTGTCGCTGACTTCCGCGGTGGTGTTTGGCGGTGTAAAAATCAATCCGCAGATGATGAAGTTGCGCCGCGGCGTCGATATTCTGGTTGCCACACCTGGACGATTGATGGATCTTTACAGCCAAAACGCGGTGAAATTCACCTACCTCGAAGTGCTGGTGCTGGATGAAGCCGACCGCATGCTGGATATGGGTTTTATTCACGATATCAAGCGTATTATCGGCCTGCTGCCCAAACGCCGTCAGAACCTGATGTTCTCGGCGACCTTCTCTGACGATATTCGCAAGCTGGCCAAAGGGCTGGTTAGCAACCCGGTTGAAATTTCGGTTACCCCTCGCAATGCCGCCGCCACCACAGTGACTCAGTCGGTTTACACAGTGGATAAAAAGCAAAAGGCCGCCGTGCTGACACGCCTGATTCACGACAATGGCTGGCGCCAGGCACTGGTGTTTACCAAAACCAAACATGGCGCCAACAAATTGACCAAGCAGCTGGACGCCGAGGGTATTGTTTCCGCAGCGATTCACGGCAATAAAAGCCAGGGTGCTCGCACCAGGGCGCTGGCTGATTTTAAAGCCGGTGAGGTGCGCATTCTGGTTGCCACCGATATCGCTGCGCGGGGCCTGGATATTGAGCAGTTGCCCCAGGTGGTCAATTTTGATTTGCCCAATGTCGCTGAAGACTATGTTCACCGTATTGGTCGAACCGGTCGCGCCGGCGCAACTGGCACAGCGATCTCGCTTGTCAGTGCTGATGAAGTCGATTTGCTCTCGGATATTGAACGACTGATACAACAGCTGTTGCCGCGGGAAGTGATGGACGGTTTTGAGCCGGTTCACGATGTGCCGGAAACCACCCTCGACCGCCCGGTTAAGTCGCGCAAAGCGCGCAGGCCCTTGAATAGCGAGACCAATAGCAGAGGCAATAGCAGACCGGATCCCAAGAAAAAACGCAGCAGTGGTTATTCCCACGGCCCCCAGCCCGGCGCCAAGCGCAGAGGGTCTGGCAATCAGTCTGGTAATAGCTCACATAATAGCTCAGGTAATAAATCGGGTAATCGTTCAGGCGCCAGCTCAGGCAATAGTTCAGGTAACCAATCGGGTAAGTCATCCGGCAATTCATCCGGCAATTCAGCGCCCAAGCCATACGGCAATCGATCGGGCGCACGCAGCAGCGGTCGTCCTCCGCAGCGCAACTCGCGCGGCTAAAATCGGTCCTCGCAACCGCAGCGCCTGGACCTGGCTGCGGTGCTGCCCGTTTTAGGCCAGTTAGAAAACCGCCAGCCAACATTACAATCAATTTGAGAATTTAAATGTTTGAACTTCGCGCCAGTCGAGTTATCTCCTATCGAAATGATCTGCTTTCGGGTCTCACTGTGGCTCTGGCGCTGGTGCCCGAGGCGGTGGCTTTTGCCTTTGTCGCCGGTGTGGCGCCGCTGGTGGGACTCTATGCCGCCTTTATGGTCGGGCTGATCACAGCCTGTATCGGCGGTCGTCCGGGAATGATCTCTGGCGCCACCGGTGCTCTGGCTGTGGTGATGGTCACGCTGGTTGCCGATCACGGCGTCGAGTACCTGTTTATGACCGTGGTGTTGATGGGCATTTTGCAGATTCTTGCCGGCGCTTTAAAACTCGGCAAGTTTATTCGCATGGTTCCGCACCCGGTGATGTTGGGGTTTGTTAATGGTTTGGCAATCGTGATTTTTCTCGCCCAGCTGAGCCAGTTTGGTGTCGCCGGAGAGCCGGGTTGGTTGGCGGGCACCGGCATGGAAGGCTCGATTATCGATGTGGCCTGGATGAGCGGCGAAACGCTCTATACCTTGCTCGGCCTGGTGTTTCTGACCATGGCGATCATTCATTTTCTACCGCGTTTGACCAAAGCGCTGCCTTCATCGCTGGTGGCGATCGTCACTGTGACCCTGATTGTGATCGCGCTGGAAGTGGATACCAAAGTGGTCGGTGATGTTGCCTCGATCGCCGGCGGCCTGCCCACTTTCCATATTCCCGCGGTGCCATTCAATCTTGAAACCCTGGGCATTATTTTGCCCTATGCGATTATTCTCGCCGCCATCGGATTAATTGAATCGCTGCTGACCCTGCGGCTGATTGACGAAATCACTGAAACCCGCGGCCGCGGCAATCGCGAATGTGTCGGGCAGGGCATCGCCAACACGGTGACCGGTCTGTTTGGTGGTATGGGTGGCTGCGCGATGATTGGCCAGAGCATGATCAATGTCAACTCCGGTGGCCGCGGTCGCCTCTCGGGCATTACTGCGGCACTGAGTTTGCTGGTATTTATTCTGGTCGGATCACCGCTAATTGAAAAAATCCCGCTGGCGGCGCTGATCGGGGTGATGTTTATTGTTGTGATCGGCACCTTTGAGTGGAGTAGCTTTCGCATTATGGGCAAAGTGCCGCGCAGCGATGCGCTAATTCTGGTGCTGGTCTCCGGCGTGACGGTGGCGACGGATCTGGCGGTCGCGGTGGTGGTGGGTGTGATTGTCTCGGCGCTGGTATTTGCCTGGGAGCACGCCAAATATATTCGTATCGAAGCGCGGGAAGATCACAAAGGCTCGACTGTCTACGCGGTAACCGGGCCATTGTTTTTTGGTTCTGTGCTCTCGTTTCTTGAGCGCTTTGACCCGCAGCAGGACAACGATGATGTGGTAATCGACTTCGCCCGTTCCCGGGTGGCCGATCACTCCGGTCTGGAAGCTATCGATACCCTTGCCGAGCGCTACCTGAATGCCGGCAAGACACTGCACCTGGTGCACCTCAGCGATGAATGTCGCAAGCTGTTAAAGAAAGCGGGCAATCTGGTTGAGGTCAATGTGATCGAAGATCCCAAATACTTTGTCGCGGAAGATAGCCTTGGTTGATGGTGCTGGCCGGTACTACTGGCTAGTCACTACCAGATAGCAGATCAGCTCTTTTTTACCGCAGTTTTCAATGGCATGGGGCAGGTCAGCGCGATAATGCGCCGAGTCGCCTTCGTTTAATTCTGTGCTGTTCTCCCCTGATACAACTCTGCCGCGACCGCTGGTAATGGTCAGTAACTCTTTGGTGCCCTCGTAGTGGGGTGCGCTGGTGAGGCTGGCTCCCGGCGCGATGCGCAGCTCATAAAACTCGATATTCTTTTCCATATGCAGCGGCGACAGAGTGCGAATCTGGCACTCCTGATCGGTGCGGAATAAATTGCTCTTGTCCTTGCCGTGAACCACTTCGATGGTCGATGACTGCCAGGCCTGATCCACCAACTCGCCGATACTCAGCCCAAATGCCTGGGCGATGCGAAAGGTAACGGTCAGGGTTGGGTTGGCCTGACCGCGTTCAATCTGACTTAACATGGATCGACTGACGCCAGAGGCGGCGGCCAGCTGGTCGAGTGTCAGTTTGTTTTTCTTGCGCAGCGCGGTCACTCTGGTGCAGAGCGCGTGGCTGGCAGGGTCACTTTCCTGATGACTCATAATGCTGGGTCACTCCCATTGCAAATAAAAATTTAATATACAGGATTTTTATCTTGCATATCGGAAATATTATTTCTACGATTGAAGTTCCAGTATACAAGAACAAATTTCTTGCATAGTAAACAATAATCAGGGAAATAGCACCATGAAAGCATTGGTAAAAAGGAATTCCGGCGTTGGCCTCTGGCTTGAGGATGTGCCAGCACCGACGATTGGCATCAACGATGTGTTGATCAAGGTTAAGCGCACGGCGATCTGTGGCACCGATATGCATATCTACAATTGGGACAGTTGGGCCCAGGAAACCATCCCGGTGCCCATGGTGGTTGGCCATGAATTTGTCGGTGAGATTGTCGAGGTCGGTTCCAACGTCAATGATTTTCGTCCCGGCCAGATCGTTTCGGGTGAGGGCCATGTGGTCTGCGGCCGCTGCCGCAACTGTCTGGCGGGCCGGCGCCATCTCTGTGCTCATACCAGTGGCGTAGGGGTCGATCGCGCCGGCGCCTTTGCTGAATATGTGGCGCTGCCCATGTCCAATGTCTGGGAGCACCGACCCAATATCGACCTGGATATCGCCGCGCTGTTTGATCCGCTGGGCAATGCGGTGCACACCGCGCTGCAATACGATCTGCTCGGTGAGGATGTATTGATCACCGGTGCCGGGCCGATTGGTGCCATGGCTGCCGCGGTCTGTCGCCATGCGGGTGCGCGCCATGTGGTGATCACCGATATTAATCCTCAGCGGCTGCAGTTGGCCAAGCGACTCGGCGCCACCTGCACGGTGGATGTGCGCAGTGAAAATCTCGCCGATGTACAGCGCAAATTAGGGCTCTCCGAGGGCTTTGATGTGGGGCTGGAAATGTCGGGAAACCCGCAGGCCTTTCGCGATCTGTTGGCCAATATGTGCCACGGTGGCAAGGTCGCGATTCTTGGAATTCCGGCTCAGGAGATGGCCATCGACTGGAGTGTGGTGATCTTTAACATGCTGACACTCAAAGGTATTTATGGCCGTGAGATGTATGAAACCTGGTACAAGATGTCGGTGCTGATAGACAGCGGTCTGGATATCTCAGCGGTGATTACCCATCGCCTGCATCACACTGATTTTCAGCAGGGCTTCGATGCCATGAACGCCGGCGCGGCGAGCAAGGTAATTTTAAATTGGGATTAAACGGGCGCTTTTTTAAGACCCAGGGCAGAAGCCAAAAGCCAAACAGGAGTGAATCGATGTACGGCAAATTTCAACAGCATCTGCGCAGCGAACTAGAGCAGATTGACGCCAGCGGGTTGACCAAGCGCGAGCGCGAAATCACCTCGCCTCAGGGTGCACGGGTGGCAGTCAGTGGCGGCGCTGAAGTGCTCAATCTGTGCGCCAACAATTACCTGGGTCTGGCTCAGCACCCGGAGGTGAAGGCTGCGGCCATGCGCGGGCTGGAAGAGTGGGGTTATGGCCTTGCGTCAGTGCGCTTTATCTGTGGCACTCAGAGTCTGCACAAGCAGCTGGAAAACAGACTGAGTAGCTTTCTCGGCTGTGAAGAGACAATTCTCTACCCATCCTGTTTTGATGCCAATGGGGGTCTGTTTGAGACCTTGCTCGGGGCTGAGGATGCGGTGATCTCCGATGAGCTTAACCACGCCAGCATTATCGACGGTATCAGGCTTTCAAAGGCGCAGCGCTATCGTTACCGCAACTGCGATATGGCCGATCTGGAAGCGCAGTTGCAGGCGGCGGATAGAGCCGGCGCACGATTTAAACTGATTACCACCGACGGTGTCTTTTCCATGGATGGCACCATCGCCCGGCTCGATGAAATATGTGACCTGGCGGATAAATACAACGCGTTGGTACATTTTGATGACTGCCACGCCAGCGGATTTCTCGGTGCCAGCGGGCGTGGCACCCACGAATACCGCGGCTGTATGGAGCGAGTGGATATTATCACCGGCACCCTGGGTAAAGCGTTGGGAGGCGCGAGTGGCGGATTTACCAGCGCGCGCCGCGAGATTGTCGATCTGCTGCGCCAGCGCTCGAGACCTTATCTGTTCTCCAATACGGTGGCCCCGGCTGTGGTGGCGGGGGCGATCAAGGCGCTGGAATTGGTCAGCCAATCCAATCAGCTGCAGCAGCAGTTGATGGATAACACCACTTTTTTTCGTCAGGGTTTGCAGACCTTGGGTTTTACATTGTTGCCCGGCGAACACCCGATTGTACCGGTTATGCTCAACGACGCATCTCTGGCAGCGGCCTTTGCCGAGCGAATGCTTGAGCAGGGGATTTACGTGGTGGCCTTTTCCTACCCTGTGGTGGCGCGGGGTGCAGCGCGCATCCGCACCCAGATGTCGGCGGCCCACAGTCGCGATGATCTCG
>JALRJD010000345.1 GCA_023255165.1 Porticoccaceae bacterium
TGAGTGATTTGATCTTGTGATAGTTGTGCTTCTTTTAAATATTTTTCAATATCATTAATAAATGGAATAACGTGTTTTTGTTCGTACAATGACCAACTAGGATCATTCCAGCCTTCGGTGTAGTGTCGCAGAACATTCCAACCTTCAGCCGCAAGCCGCTGTTTGGTTACTCTTCAATGGTTTACGCAACAGCGTCGATTGCCTTCCTGTCGTTTATCGTTTGGGCTCACCACATGTTTACCGTGGGTATGCCAATCGCCGGTGAGCTGTACTTTATGTACGCCACCATGCTGATTGCGGTGCCAACTGGTGTGAAAGTGTTTAACTGGATCACCACCATGTACAAGGGTTCGCTGACCTTTGAAACGCCTATGCTGTTCAGTATCGCCTTTGTGATTCTGTTCACCTTCGGTGGTTTCACCGGTCTGATGCTGTCGATTGCGGCGGCTGACACCCAATACCACGACACCTACTTTGTTGTTGCCCACTTCCACTATGTGATGGTGGCGGGTGCGGTGTTTAGTGGTACTGCAGCGATCTACTACTGGCTGCCAAAGTGGTGCGGAAAGATGTACAACGAGACCATGGGTCAGGTGCAGTTCTGGGTGGCGTTTATCGGCTTTAACATCGCCTTTATGCCTCAGCACTTCCTCGGTCTTGCCGGTATGCCACGTCGCTACGCGGACTACGGTCTGCAGTTTGCGGACTGGAACATGGTCTCAAGCGTCGGCGCATTTATCTACGGTGGCGCGCAGCTGATGCTGCTGTACAACGTGATTGCAACCATCAGAAACGGCAAGCCGACTTCCGAAGAGAAAGTATGGGAGGGAGCCGAAGGCCTGGAGTGGACAGTTGCAACTCCTGCGCCTTACCACACCTTCTCTACGCCACCAACGGTCAAATAAGAAACAGGACGCAATAGCATGTCAGCTGATCGATCCACCAAAAGACTGCTAATAGAGCTGCTCTTCGGAGCAGCTGGCATGTTTGCGTTTGCCATCTTTGTGATGCCGCCAATGTACGACCTGTTCTGTGAAATCACAGGGCTCGGCGGCAAGACCAAAGGGGCCTACGAAGCGGTTGAGGTCAAGGTAGATACATCGCGCGAGGTGGAGGTTCAATTTTTGACGTCCAACAATGCGTTAATGCCGTGGGGATTTTACCCCAGTGAAACAAAAGTGGTGGTTCATCCCGGAGAGGCTCGAAGGGTTACCTTTATTGCCAAAAACACCACTAGCAACGATATGGTGGCGCAAGCCATACCCAGTATGGTGCCCAACAATACGGCGGAGTATTTCCACAAAACTGAATGTTTTTGTTTTCACAATCAGCCTTTGGCCGCGGGTGAAAGTGCTGAGTTGGACCTTATATTTATTGTCGACCCGGATCTCCCGGCCAGCGTCAACAGTTTGACGCTGTCCTACACGCTGTTTGATATCACCGATAGCGTTAGCGGCCCGGTCGCACAGTTACAATAATTTCGATACGCATCTGTAAAGAGCAAAACGGAGAGCAACAATGTCAACAGAAAGCAGTTATTACGTACCCGAACAGAGCAAGCTGCCGATTATTACCGCGGCGGGCATGGGGCTGATAGCCTATGGAGCAGCCAATTGGGTATTGGGCGGCAGCAACACCATTTTCCTCGCCGGCATACTGGTTATGGCGGGTGTAATGTACAAGTGGTGGAGCACCGTTATCGACGAGAATATGCGCGGTATGGCCAATCACCAGCTCAAGCACTCTTATGTGCTGGGCATGCTGTGGTTTATTTTCTCCGAGGTCATGTTTTTTGCCGCCTTCTTTGGTGCGCTGTTTTACGTGCGGGTTATTGTCAACTCCTGGCTCGGCGGTGAAGCGGCGTTTGGCATGTTTGACAATACTCCTACCGATGCAGCCGTGGCCAACAACACCATGCTCTGGCCTGGTTATGAAACCCAGTGGCCGGTAATGGTAACTCCCGACCAGGCCGCCAACGGTGCTGCGGCACAGTTTGTCGGTCCCGAGCAGGCCATGAGCTTCCCTGGCTGGGATCGCCTTTTGCAGTGGTTGCCACTGTGGAATACCTTGATTCTGCTGACCTCGAGCTTCACCGTGCACGTTGCGCACACCGGCTTGAAGAACAACGACCGCAAAAAGTTTATCACCTGGCTGGCTATCACTGTGTTCCTGGGTTTTGCCTTCCTCGCCTTGCAGGTGGAAGAATATGTTGAAGCCTATCAGCACATGGGTTTGACACTGGATTCAGGGATTTACGGCACAACGTTCTTTATGTTGACCGGTTTCCACGGTGCTCACGTGACGCTGGGAACGATTATGTTGCTGATTGGCCTGCTGCGTGCGATCAAGGGCCACTTTACCCATGACGACCAATTTGGTTTTGAGGCGGCGTCCTGGTACTGGCACTTTGTTGACGTGGTCTGGGTTGGTCTGTTTATCTTTGTCTACGTGCTGGACTGATCTGGCTAACGGCAGTAAGAGGTAGAGACAAAAAACGGCTGGGCATAATGCCTGGCCGTTTTTGTTTTGGCGCTATAAGCTATTGATCTGTTACTGGGGGTGGAGCTACTGGAGCGGCTGGCGTGGTAACCCCGGGGTGAAGTTTTCGATCCCAGGGAGCCTGACTGTTAATCTGCCCGGTGTAGGCGCCGTATATAATGGTGCCGAGCAGCAGGGCAGCCAGAGTAATGCGAATACCCAGCGCATAGAGCAGGCGTTTTTTGCCATCTCCGCCGAGGTCCTTGACCAAAAAACGCAGGCCGCCAAACAGACTGATCACGACGGCAATAAACAATACGACAATGGTGACTTTCAACAGCATGGCGAGCACCCTTAATTAAAGAAGCGAATTTAAACACAAATGACTTCAGACCCCCAGTTACCAGCGGATAAATTTTCCTGGCAGCCGAATAGAAAAATTCTGCTGTTTACGCTGTTGATGACGCCGCTGCTAATTAGCCTGGGGTTCTGGCAGCTTGACCGGGCGCAGGAGAAGCGCGAGATTCTCGCGGAATTTGAGCACAATCGACAGGCCGCTCCGATTATCGCTGGCGGGCTCGATAGCGCTGACAATTTGCAGTACCGCAACGCCATGCTGGTGGGGAAACTGGATGCAAAGCGACGCATATTTCTGGATAATCGCGTGCGCAACGGCAGGCCAGGCTATGAGGTGTTTGAGGTATTAACACTGACCGATGGCGATCAAGCAGCGGGTAAGAAAGTTCTGGTGAATCGCGGCTGGGTTGAGGCTTCGCTGGATCGCAACCAGCTGCCGCAGATAGAGGCGGTGACAGGTCAGGTGCAACTCCGCGGGTCACTGTACCGGGTGTTAAAGGGTGGCTTTCAGCTCGACGACGGCATTGGCCGCGTCTCTCAATGGCCAGCCAGAGTGGGTTGGATTTCCACCAAGCGGGCCGAGGAGCTGTTCGGTGAAGAGTTCTACTCTTACCAGCTGCGTCTGGCCAGCGATGCGCCGGGTGCGCTGAGAACCGGTTGGCCAACCGTTGCGGTGCAGCCGCAAAAGCACAGCGCCTACGCGCTGCAGTGGTTTGTTATGACAGCGGTACTGTTGCTGTTAACGCTCACGGCGAACTCCAATCTGGTGGAATGGTTAAAACACAAACGACAGGGTTAAATACAGCGCCAAACAAAGGGTTAAAAGATGAATCAAGAGAATGCTCAGTCAGACCGCCAGCCAGGCAACGGGCCGGCCAACAAAAGTATGAAAATTCAGATCTGGATTATGTTGCTGATGGTGGGCGGCGTTATGTTGGCTGGCACGTTGATGGTGCCGGACACCGAGGAAGAGCGCCTGCGTATGATCGAGCTGCTGGGCACCACCAACCAGGGTACATTGATCAAGCCCGATGTTGTCATCACCAGCGCGCTGGAGCAGCCTCCGGCGACCTCGCTGAAATGGAAAATACTGATTGCCGGCGGCGAGAGCTGCGACGATGGCTGCCAGAAAGTGATCCTCGAAACCCGTCAAATTCATATTCTGCTTGGCAAGTTAACTCGCCGAGCGGAGCGGGTTTATCTGGCAAACCCGGAGCAACTGGATGACCAGGAACTGGCCGACCTGACTCTGGCACACCCGTTTCTGACGATCCAGAAAACCGGTCTGGAGAAATTTGGCGAGCTTATGGCCACCAGCTCCATGGATTGGGATATGAGCGACACTCGATACTTTGTTGTCACGCCGGATAATGAAGCGATCCTCTATTACACCCAGGACGATGATGTCACCGGCCTGCTTGAAGATCTAAAGCACCTGTTAAAGTATTCGCCTGAGCGCCATTAAGCGTTTGGCTAACAGTAACCAGTAAAAAGCGCCCTGACAAAAGGCCTTTGAGTCCCCGTTAAAAGAGAACCGCGTTATGCAGGACATTGAATTACAAACCCAGTCACCGGGCTGGCGTGACTATCTGGAGCTGTGCAAGCCCAATGTGGTGGCACTGATGATCCTGACATCTCTGATTGGCATGCTGTTGGCCAGCGACCAGTTCGTCTCGCTGCGGGTTCTTATTCTCGGCAATCTGGGTATTGCGCTCTGTGCCGGCTCCGCGGCTGCGGTCAACCATATTGTCGATCGCCGTATCGACAACCAGATGGCGCGCACCCACAACCGCCCTATCGCTACAGGACGCATGGCGCCGCGCCAGGCGATCTGGTTTGCGTTCATCACCGGGCTCTCCGGGCTGCTGGTGTTGTTGCTGTTTATCAATCAAATTACCGCCTGGCTGACTCTGGCGTCACTGATTGGTTACGCCTTTGTCTACACCATGTTTTTAAAGCGCGCCACGCCACAGAATATTGTTATCGGCGGTCTTGCTGGCGCCGCGCCACCGCTACTCGGATGGACAGCGGTAACCGGTGAGATTCACTACAACGCGCTGCTGCTGGTGTTGATTATCTATGCCTGGACACCACCGCATTTCTGGGCCCTGGCGATTCACCGCAAGGAAGAGTACGCCACTGCGGAAATTCCTATGCTGCCGGTCACCCACGGTGAGCAGTACACCAAAATCAATATTGTGCTCTACACCCTGCTGCTAATTGTGATTACCATACTGCCCTTTCTTACCGGCATGTTTGGCTGGCTCTACCTGACCGGCGCGCTGGCGCTGGGTTTGGGTTTTCTCTACTGGTCGCTGGTGATGTTGTGGGGCGCCGACGACGACTCCGGGATGAAAACCTTTAAGTACTCCATCACCTACCTGATGGCGCTGTTCTGCATTATGTTACTCGATCACTACCTGATTGAACCGACTAAATTTATTTGATCCAGACTCACTGACCACGCCCTAAAGGAGCTGCTTGTTATGACACAGCAAAATAGAATTCGATTGACCATTATTGTCGTATTGGTCTTTATTGGCTTGGTGGTCCAAGGGTTTATCTGGAAGATGAGCCAACCGGTGCCGATGTCGGCGGAAGAGCTGCGCAACAACGGTGCGGTTGAGCTCAGCCAGCCGCGGATTTTTAGTGACTTTGAGCTGATTGACCACCGTGGAGATAGCTTCAGCCTGGAAAATCTGCGCGGCAAATGGACGATACTGTTCTTTGGTTTTACCAACTGCCCGGATATCTGCCCCACCACCCTGGCCACACTGGCGCAGATGTACCAATTCCTCAGTCCGGCGGAGCAGGAAAAATTGCAAATCGTCATGGTCTCACTGGACCCTGAGCGAGATACCCAGGAAAAGATGGCCGAATATGTGCCCTACTTTAATGCTGACTTTGTTGGCGTCACTGGCAACAAGCATCTGATTCACCGTTTAACGGCGGAACTCAATATTGCCTATAGCCAGGTGCCGCTCGAGGGTGACAATTACACTGTCGATCACAGCACCCAGCTGGTTTTGGTCAATCCCAAGGGCCACTACCATGGCTTCTTCAAAGCGCCTCACGGTGAGGTGGCCTTGCGCCAGACCTGGAGATCGATTGTCGCCACCTTTGAGCGCGATCACGGCTAGTCGCGGCCTATTCCCGGTTTACTTCTCTATGAAAACAGCTCTCTAGCCTCGCTGCGGAGCGGTTAGAGACAGTAAAAACAGCAGCGCTGAACAGACCACCACCGACGGGCCGGCCGGCGCATCGCTGTACCAGGACATCGCCAGCCCCATTACCACGGTCACCATCGCCACCAGGCTGGCGATTATCGCCATCTGTTCCGGCGTGCGGCTGACCCGACGTGCAGTTGCTGCGGGAATAATCAACAGCGCGGTAATCAACAAAACACCTACTATTTTCATGGCAATCGCAATCACCAGCGCTGTGATTAACATCAGCGCGGTGCGCACCGCTGAGACCTTCACCCCTTCGACGCTGGCAATCTCCGCATGCACGGTGATATTGATCAGCGGTTTCCAAAGTGCTACCAGCAATATCGTCACGCTGCCCGCGACGCCATAGATAATCCATAAATCATTGATTGTCACCGCGAGCAGATCGCCAAATAACAGCGACATTAAATCAACCCGCACATCGGGCAGCAGCGAGATCAATACCAGACCGGTGGCCAGTGCCGAATGGGAGAGAATGCCGAGTAGCGTATCCAGAGACAAAATGCCGCGCTGTTCGAGAAACACCAGACCCAGCGCAATCAGCAGTGGCACCGCGGCCACGGTGATGCTGATATTGATTCCCAGCAGCACACCCAGCGACACACCAAGTAGCGCGGAGTGGGCCAGGGTGTCGCCAAAATAGGCCATCCGTCGCCACACCACAAAACAGCCCAGAGGCCCGGCAACCAGTGCTACGCCGAGTCCGGCGAGCAATGCATAGAGCAGAAAATCAGTCATGGCTGCAGCCCTCCCCGTGTTGATGGTTGCCCTGCTCGTCGACTACTTCGCCGTGAATACTGTGGTGGTGGTCATGCTGATGAGCGTAGATCGCGGTGGTCTGACCAAAGATATCGATATAGGCCTGATCCTGGGTCACCTGCTCGGGGTTGCCCTGACAGCAGATATGTTGATTCAGGCAGATCACATGATCGGTCGCAGACATCACCAGATGCAGATCATGGGAAACCATCAACACGCCACAGTTTAGCGACTTGCTGAGCTCGGCAATCATGCGGTAGAGGGCGTTCTGGCCGCTGACATCCACCCCCTGCACTGGCTCGTCGAGCACCAGAAAGTTGGGTTGGCGAACAATCGCCCGGGCCAGCAACGCGCGCTGCATCTCGCCGCCAGACAGGGTTTGTATCGGCGCCTGGGTCAGATGACCAATACCCACTTGCTCCAGCGCGGCGTGGCATGCGCGGTGGGAGGTGTTGGCCAGCTGCACAAAACGGCAAGTGGAAATCGGCAGGGTTGGATCAATATGAATTTTTTGTGGCATATAGCCAATTTCCAGCTCGGGCGAGGGCCGCACCGAGCCGCTATCCGGCTGCAGCAGGCCGAGAATAATCCGTACCAGCGTTGATTTGCCGGCACCATTGGGGCCAATCAATGTGGTAATCTCCCCGCGCATTAACTGCATCGAGATATTGGCCAAAACCGGGCGCTGGGCAAAGGCTTTGCTGACCCGGTCAAGAGTGATAAGGGGTTCAGTCATTGTCGGTTTTCTCCGGGGTTTCGGCGGGAGCTGTCGGGCTGCAGTTGGGGCAGAGTCCAAAAAGCTCAAGAGTTTGATCCTGCAGTGTAAAGTTAGCCTTGTCGCTGGCGCGCTGCAGCAGATCATTAAGGCTGTTGTGGGCTACTTCGGCGGCACTGCCACAGTGGGTGCAGATCATAAACAGATTGCTGTGGTCGCTGCCGGGAAACGGACAACCGATATAGGCATTGAGCGACGCCAGTCGGTGGATTAAGCCAAGTTCGAGCAGAAACTCAATTGCCCGATAGACGGTCGGCGGAGCGATTGCCTTACCTGAGAGCTTGGCCAGCTGGGCCTGCAACTGGTAGGCGCCGAGAGGTTGGTGACTCTGCCAGAGCAATTGCAAAACCGATTCCCTGAGTGGCGTCAGGCGCGCCTTTTTCGCGGAGCACAGCTCGCGGGCGCGGTTCAGGGCGGCATTGATACAGCGGCCATGATCGTGGGGTTGGTGAACTAATCTCGAATTGGTCAGCATAATCTCTCGCCAATTGACATGGGTTGGTCCAGGGAGGTTAATGGTAAAGCAGTATATAACGTCGCTTTAATTTAATGAAACGTTATAATATAACAGTAAAAGAAAGCCATTTGTTCCTGTTGGTTGTTCCTGTTGGTTGTTTTTGGGGATTTTAATAAGTGGTTTTAACCCGGGGTTCGCCCAAAGGATTTTAATAAAGGCTGCTAAAAAAGGCTTGTTGATGTTTAAAAAGATACAATATAACGTTTTTTTCTGGGTGTGCAGCCTGTTGCTTGCACCAGCTGTCGCTTTATCATCAGTAGTAGCCACCCCGACAAAAGCGTTGGTTATTACCACCATCAAACCGCTGGCCATTATTGCCCAGTCGGCGCTGGGTGATCGGGCGCAGGTTGAATACCTGCAATCCGCGGTGCAATCAGCTCATGAGGTCTCATTGCCAGTCTCGGCATTAAGGAAAATTGATCAGGCCGATCTGGTTATCTGGGTCGGCGAGTCCTTCGAGGCCCGCATCGCCAAATCGATCGCGCTGCTGCCACAAGATAAAGTGCTGACACTTATGCAGTTGCCATTGCAAAAACCCGCAATCAATGAACCCGCAGGGCTGGAAGATGCGAGCGCTGCAGACAGCCACAGTCACAGCAGCCTCGACCATGACCATCAGCATCTTAATTATGACCCCCATGTCTGGCTTAATCCGGCAAATGCCAACTTGATTGCCGCGCGGATTCAACAGCATCTGGGCGTGCCGCAAAAAGCCATCATCAGCAATCAGCAAATTGACGAGTTGACCGATCAGCTGCTTGCGGCTCGCGACAAATATTATCTGGTCCACCACGATGCGCTGGGGCACTTTACCCGCGCATTTGGCTTGCAGCCCGGTCTGGCTATACGCTCCAGCAGCGGTTCCAGCCAGGGCGCCAAAAGCCACTATCTGCTGCGCCAGGCGGCACAAACAGTGGGTGCCAGCTGTATCTTTGTCGAGCCTCAGTACGCCGATCGCGATGCCCGAGTGCTTGCCCGTGAGCTCTCGCTGCCGCTGATTGAATTGGATATTCAGGGTATTCAGCAGCCGCTTGCTGGCGACGCCTATGCCAACTTTATGTTCACCTTGGTCAGTCGATTTAGCAGCTGCTTTTAACCTGCCACAGAGGCGCTGGCGGGCCGATCAATTATCAACAGCCGGTGTTAAATCGTGTATCCTGCAGGCTCAATTCTGCAGCTGACCAGCGTACAAATTATGACCGACAATTCTGTTCCCCTGATTCTGGTAGATGGCTCTTCCTACCTCTACCGCGCCTTCCATGCACTGCCGCCGCTCACCAACAGCAAGGGCAAACCGACCGGTGCGGTCAAAGGCGTTATCAATATGGTTCGCCGTCTGCAGAAAGATTATCCCCAGAGCACGGTAGTGGTGGTGTTTGACGCCAAAGGCAAAACCTTCCGCGATGAGATCTTCAGCGAATACAAAGCCCATCGCCCGCCGATGCCGGACGATCTGCGTCAACAGATCGAGCCGATTCACCAGATTATTCAGGCCATGGGTTTGCCGATGCTAATTATCGACGGGGTTGAGGCCGACGATGTGATTGGCACATTGGCGGTGCAGGCCACAGCGTTACAACAGCCGGTAATCATCTCCACCGGAGATAAGGATATTGCACAGTTGGTCAATGACCATATCACCTTGATTAACACCATGAACAATACGACCCTTGATCGGGAAGGGGTG
This sequence comes from Porticoccaceae bacterium, assembly GCA_023255165.1. Classification (GTDB taxonomy): domain Bacteria; phylum Pseudomonadota; class Gammaproteobacteria; order Pseudomonadales; family Porticoccaceae; genus HTCC2207. The sequence goes on from JALRJD010000345.1 coordinate 9,804, forward strand.
ATCGAGAAGTTTGGCATACCGCCGGAGCTGATTATTGATTATCTGGCCCTGATAGGTGACAAGTCAGACAATATTCCCGGGGTTCCTGGTGTCGGCGAAAAAACCGCGCTCGGGCTGCTGCAGGGCATTGGCGGATTGGATGATATTTACGCCCACCTCGATGATGTTGCCGGCCTGGATTTTCGTGGCGCCAAAACCATGTCGCCCAAACTCAGTGAAAACAGAGATCTCGCCTATCTCTCCTACGAGCTGGCCACCATCAAAACCGATGTTGACATGCCGATACATCTCAGTGATCTTGCCAACGGCGAGCCAAATCAGGCCGAGCTGTTGGCGCTGTTTAAGGATCTGGAGTTTAAAACCTGGATTGAAGAGGTTCAGTCCGTTGGTTCTTCAGCGCCGGCCGCACCGACTAATACTGCCAATTCCAGCGCAGATAACCCTGATCAATCGCAAGATCTGCCGAAGGGGCAGGCCGATCAGAATCAAACCGCAATCGCCAAAGATTATCAGATTGTATTGACCGAATCGCAGCTGCAGGCCTGGATCGACAAAATTAGCAACGCTGAACTGACTGCCGTCGATACCGAGACCACCAGCCTCAACTATATGAGCGCTGAACTGGTCGGAATATCGCTCTCGGTAAGCGCTGGAGAAGCTGCCTATATTCCTTTTGCTCACGATTATATGGGTGCGCCGCAACAGCTTGATCGTCAGTTTGTGCTCGATCGTCTGAAGCCCTATCTGCAAGACCCGGCTCATAAAAAGGTTGGACAAAATCTGAAATATGACATGACTGTGCTGGCGCAACATGGGATCAGACTGCGCGGTGTTGCCTTTGACACCATGCTGGAATCCTATGTGATCGACTCGGTGGCCTCGCGGCATGATATGGACAGTCTGGCACTCACTTATTTAAATGAAGAGACCATCAAGTTTGCCGATGTTGCCGGTAAGGGCGCAGCCCAGCTGACTTTTAACCAGGTGCATCTGGAGCAGGCCGGCCCCTACGCCGCAGAAGATGCGGATATCACTTTGCGCCTGCATCAGGCGCTGTGGCCAAAAGTGGTGGCGGAACCCACGCTGCGCAAAGTCTTTGAGGAAATTGAACTGCCTCTGGTGCCGGTACTGTCACGTATCGAGCGCACCGGCGCGTTGGTCGATGACACCCTGCTGTTCCAGCAGAGTCAGGAGCTTGCCGAGCGCCTGGCCGAACTGGAAACCCTGGCCTGGGAGATGGCCGGGCAGCAGTTTAATCTCGCCTCGCCGAAACAGCTGGGTGAAATACTGTTTGAAAAGCTGCAGATTCCAGTCTTGAAAAAGACCGCCACGGGTGCGCCTTCAACCAAGGAAGAGGTGCTGCAAGAGCTGGCGCTGGATTACCCACTGCCAAAGGTTCTGCTCGAACACCGCGGCCTGGCGAAACTGAAATCCACTTACACCGATAAGCTGCCGACCATGATCAATTCGGTCACCGGGCGCATTCATACCTCTTATCATCAGGCTGGCACCGCCACCGGGCGGCTCTCATCCTCCGACCCCAACCTGCAAAATATACCGGTGCGAACCGCGGAAGGACGTCGTGTGCGCCAGGCCTTTATCGCTGCGCCGGGCAGTAAGCTGGTGGCTGCGGACTACTCGCAGATCGAGTTGCGAATTATGGCCCATCTGTCGGAAGACCCCAGTCTGCTCAAGGCCTTTGGCGCCGGCGAGGATATTCACCGCGCCACCGCCGCCGAAGTGTTTGGTGTCGACAGCGCCGCTGTTACCAGCGAGCAGCGCCGCAGCGCCAAGGCGATCAATTTTGGGCTTATCTATGGCATGTCCGCGTTCGGGCTGGCGCGTCAGTTGGGTATTGGCCGCAAGCAGGCGGCAGAATATATCGAGCTGTATTTCACCCGCTATCCCGGCGTGCAAAATTACATGAACAATATTCGCTACAGTGCCGCTGAAAATGGCTATGTCGAAACCTTTTTTGGTCGCAGGTTATATCTGCCCGAGATCAACTCGCGAAATGGCATGCGCCGTCAGGCTGCCGAGCGCACCGCGATCAACGCGCCAATGCAGGGAACCGCCGCGGATATTATCAAGCTGGCCATGATCAATGTGCACAACTGGCTGGAAAACAGCGAACTGACCAGCAAGATTATTATGCAGGTGCACGACGAACTGGTGCTCGAAGTGCCGGAGTCGGAACTTGAGGCGGTAAAGCAGGGCCTCTGCGAGCATATGGAAAAAGCCGCCGAGTTGCTGGTGCCGTTGGTTGTGGATGTGGGCGTGGGCGACAACTGGGATGAGGCGCATTAATCATTTATCCGCTGATCCGGCGCAAAAAATGGTGAGCAATAATCACACTTGCAGACAAGATTAAAAATAATTTCACTTTTTTTAAATAATTTGTGAACTATTTCATTTCAGCCTGTCTTATTACGTGCAAGACATGATTGCTTACTCTCCCCCAACTAAGCAACTGCAACGCTGAAACTCCCAAGCAAAGCAACGCAGAACCCCGGTCCACTTTGGACCGGGGATTTTTTTGTCTGCTGCTTTTTAGTGGGGATGGCGTTAAATGGCTGGATCAGTCGGCCAAAGTGTCGACAAAGTCAGCACTCATCCAGTGGCCCAGCACCCGTTCGAGATCCGGCAATCCCTGTTTTTTAAGCGAAGAGAAGGTCTGCACGCTCAGTAAGGTACAGCCGGGGTCCATGTCACGCAGATGACGTTCCACCCCAAGCAGCGCACTCTGCGCCGGGCCGCGTTTAAGTTTGTCCGACTTGGTCAGCAGGATATGCACAGGCAGACCGGCTTGAGCCGCCCAGTTGAGCATCTGCAGATCGAAATCCTGCAGCGGGTGGCGAATATCCATCAGCAATATCAACCCCGCCAGGCTTTGGCGCAACTGCAGATACTCGGCGAGATGCTTGTCCCACTCGCGCTTCATCGCAATCGGTACTTTGGCATAACCATAGCCGGGCAGGTCGACCAGACGCTTGCCGTTATCCAACTCAAAGAAATTGATCAGCTGAGTGCGGCCCGGGGTTTTACTGGTTCTGGCCAGGCCCTTGGTTCGTGTCAGGGTATTGATGGCGCTCGATTTACCGGCGTTTGAGCGCCCCGCGAAGGCGATCTCGCAACCCTGATCGGAGGGACATTGCTTGAGTGAGGGTGCGCTGGTGAGAAATGACACGCGCTTATAGTCAATATGGGCTGAATCCATGGATAAAGGGTCATTATCTCGCTGTAAGAGTTGCCGCATGTTGGTATATAATGCGCGCGCTTTAGCCGACATGGCTACTGAAGAGATGAAACCATCTATTCAGAAACACCTATTCTAGCGGATTGCACGAGTTGATTAACCATGAAAAAAAGCTTTTTAACGATTATTTGTCTGGTAGCTGCATTTACGACCACTCAGAGTCTGGCATCTGGTGATGCCGCGGCAGGAAAATCCAAGGTAGCAGTGTGCGCCGGCTGCCACGGCGGTGACGGCAACAGCATGGTTGCGTCATTCCCCAAACTCGCTGGTCTGGGCGAGAAATACCTCTATCGTCAACTGCAAATTATTCAGTCTGACGAGCGAGTAATCGTTGAGATGACCGGTCTGCTCAATGCCTCCTCCGATCAGGATCTGCAGGATATGGCGGCTTACTACAACAGTCAGTCGCGCCAGATTTCCGGTGCACAGGAGATCACCATGATCGGCTACAGCGATCCCGCCGAGGCAATGGCACTGGGCGAAAATATCTATCGCGGCGGCAATCTTGAAACCGGTGTTCCATCTTGCACTGGTTGCCATTCTCCGGCGGGCCATGGCAACGGACCTGCGGGTTACCCCGCTCTGGGCGGCCAACACGCCGGTTATATCGAGACCCAGCTGCTGAAATACCGCAGCGGCGAGCGTGCCAGTGGCGCCAATGCGAAAATAATGCAGGGTGTCGCCGAGCGCTTGAGCAATAAAGAGATCAAGGCGGTGGCAAACTATATTTCAGGGCTCAACTGATCTGAATCTGATCCGATTGCCGCGAGGTCGTGCGCCAGTCTGACAGGTATAACAGGATTTGTTGATTGGTTCGGGACCAGCTGCTTTTAACAGGTTTACAGGAGTTTATGATGTTGCGACAACTTTCCAATACTGTTTTTCTGACCCTTCTGCTGCTCACCTCCTGGGGTTGCGCCGCCGAAGATGAAAAGTATAAAGCCGGTATCCACTATGAAGTGCTGCCGCAAGCTGTGCGAACCGCGGACCCGTCGAAAATCGAGGTCAACGAAATCTTTTCTTACCACTGCGGCCACTGCTTCAACTTTGAATCCGTGCTCGAGCCGTGGATTGAAAAGCTTCCCGATGATGTTGATATGCAGCGCACACCAGCGATCTGGCAGCCGGCCATGGAGGTCTACGCCCGCGCCTATTACAGCGGTGTCATGCTGAAAGTGCTCGATCAGGTGCATATGCCGATTTTCAAGGCTATTCATGTCAAGCACGATCCGATCCGTTCCGAGAAGGACTTGGTCAATATTTTTGCTGCGGCCGGTGTCGACAGCGTGAAATTTTCCCAGGTCTTCAACTCCTTTGGCATGACCAGCATGATTAATCAGGCCAAGGCGCGCGGTCGCAGTTATCGCACCCAGGGCACCCCGGAAATGGTGGTCAATGGCAAGTACAGAATCAGCGCCAGAATGGCGGGTGGTTTTGAAGGCATGCTTAACGTTGCCGATTTTCTGATTGCCAAAGAGCGCGCGGCGGCAAAATAATTGCTTTGCAGTTATCGTTGATTAACTGCAAAGACGGATCGGGGCGGTGTTATAGATCGTGCAAATATCCGTAATGATTCGAAGTACTTTATCGCGCACACCCTGAGTATTAAAATCCGCCCCTTTGGTCGGTTCATTCCGCCGACCAGAGGTAATAAATTACTGCTCGCCATTAAGAGCATTTAAGAAACGCTATCAAGAGACGTTATAACCACCAATGAAACCAGCAACTAAGCCAGCCAACCCCAATTTTTCCTCCGGCCCCTGTTCCAAGCGTCCGGGTTACAGCCTCGACAATCTCGATATCGGCACCCTCGGTCGCTCTCATCGCTCCAGCGTTGGCAAGCTTGCACTCGGCCGTGCCTGCAGCGAGACCGCGGAGATTCTTGGTTTACCCGAAGGGTACAGAGTTGGTGTGGTTCCCGCCTCAGACACCGGCGCGGTTGAGATGATTATGTGGTCGGTGCTAGGTGCGCGGCCGGTGGATGTATTTGCCTGGGAATCCTTCGGCAGTGGCTGGCTCAGCGATGTCACCAAACAGCTAAAGCTGGACAATGTAAACAGCTACACAGCTGATTATGGTCAGTTGCCCGACATGACTCAGGCCAACCCGGACCACGACATTATTTTTACCTGGAACGGCACCACCGCCGGCGTCAAAGTGCCGAATGCGGACTGGATCAGCGACGACCGCAGCGGCCTGACCATCTGTGACGCCACCTCCGCGGTGTTTGCCATGGAGATGCCCTGGGAAAAACTCGATGTGGTCACCTACAGCTGGCAAAAAGTGCTCGGCGGTGAGGGCGGTCACGGCATGTTGATTCTCAGCCCTCGTGCGGTTGAGCGCCTTGAGAGCTACACTCCGGCCTGGCCACTGCCAAAAATTTTCCGCATGACCAAAGGCGGCAAGCTGATTGAGGGTATCTTCCGTGGCGAGACCATCAATACTCCTTCGATGCTCTGTGTTGCCGACTATCTGGATGCCCTGGACTGGGTGCGCTCGATTGGCGGACTGCCCGCCGCGATCGCCAAATCCAACGCCAACCTTGAGGTGATCAAAGGCTTCGTCAACAGCCGTCCCTGGGCTCACTTTCTTGCCCAGGAAGACGATCAGATTTCCAACACCAGCGTCTGTCTGACCCTCGATCTTGACGCTGACCAGGTTAAACAGATTGTTAAATTGCTCGATGCGGAGGCAGTGGCCTACGATATAGGCGCTTACCGCGATGCGCCGGCTGGCCTGCGTATCTGGTGTGGCGCCACGGTTGAGGCATCTGATCTCGAGGCGCTGCTGCCATGGCTGGATTGGGCCTTTGAGCAGGTTCGTGCGTAACAGTGCTTTACGCAACGCAAATTGACTGATTGAACGTTTATATACCGAGACTTAAACCCCGAGACCCTAAATATTATGTATAACATTCGTACCTACAACGCCATTTCATCCAAAGGCCTGAGCCGCTTCCCGGCAGAAAGCTATCAGGTATCCAGCGATATCGCCGATCCGGATGGCGTTCTGCTGCGCAGCCAGAAATTGCACAGCGAAGTACTGCCCGAATCCGTGGTTGCCGTTGCCCGTGCCGGCGCCGGCGTTAACAATATTCCGGTCGCCGATTACACCGAGCAGGGCATTGTTGTCTTCAACACGCCCGGCGCCAATGCTAATGCGGTAAAGGAGCTAATAGTCGCGGCTTTGCTGATGGGATCGCGGGATATTTACGGTGGCATGAACTATGTCCAAAGTCTTACCGAGATGACCGACTCAGCGGAGATGGGCAAGCTGCTGGAAAAAGAGAAGAAGCGTTTTGCCGGCGGCGAAGTGCAGGGTAAAACCCTTGGCGTGGTTGGCCTCGGTGCGATTGGCTCAATGATTGCCAACCTCGCTCTGGAACTTGGTATGCAGGTTATTGGATACGATCCGGCCATTTCGGTCGAGGCGGCCTGGCAGCTCTCCAGCAATGTAGAGCGCATGGAAAACCTTGAAGCCCTGCTCGCCCGCGCTGACTTTATTACCCTGCACGTTCCAGCGATTCCGGCGACCAAGCATCTGATCAACAGCAAAACTCTGGCCGGTATGAAAAGCACTGCCAAGATTCTTAACTTTGCCCGTGAAGAAATTGTCAGCACCGACGATATGATCGCCGCGCTGGATAAAGGTACCGTCGCCGGTTATATCACCGACTTCCCGACTCCGGAATTGCTTGGCCGCCAAGACGTGTTGCTGATGCCGCACATTGGCGCCAGCACGGAGGAGGCGGAAGAGAACTGCGCAGTGATGGCTGCCGATCAACTGATGGATTTTCTTGAGAACGGCAATATTCGCAACTCGGTTAACTACCCGCAGATCAAAATGGCACGCAATGGTGGCGCGCGGATTACCTTTACCAACAAGAATGTTCCCAAGATTCTCGGCAGCGTGCTGTCACTGTTGGCCGACAGCAATCTCAATGTTGTCGATATGGTTAACAAGAGCCGCGACGATATTGCTTACAACATTATCGATATTGAAGGTGAGGTTGACGACAGCCTAAAGGCCAGTATTGCCGCGGTCGACGGTGTGGTTCGCGTCCGCATTCTTTAATTGCCATATTCTAACGGGGTGAAAGCTACCGGAGTAAAGGTTGCTTCACCTCGGTAGAAAACAGCTTCGCCCGCACCGTGCGGCGATAGGCTTTCGGGCTGTTCCCCGACCACTGTTTAAAGCGCACTGAAAACCAGCTGGCATCGTTGTAACCGCTGTAGCCGGCAACCTCCAAAATCGTCAAATCACTGTTTTTCAACAGATCACAGGCAAAGGTCATGCGCACCTCGGTCAGGTAATCGCTGGGCGTCTGACCCACTGCCGCGACAAAGCGCCGGTTGAAGGTTCGGGTTGTCATGTTGAACTGCGCGGCCAGACCTGGCACCGACAATTGCTTGCTGAGATTATCCTGAATCCAGATCTGCGCCTGCACAATTGCCTCATCGCTGTGCTCCTTGTGTTGGTCGCTAAAACTGACCGGCTCGCTGAGATTGCGAATCTCATGAAAGAAATTGCGCTGTGCCTGGCGCGCGATGACGCGGCCAAAAATACGCTCAACCTGATGCATAATCAGCTCGGCCATGGCATTGATGCTGGCGGCGCAATAAATATTGCCCGCCTGGGTGGTGAAGTGCTGGCGTGCCAGCTTTATTTTTGGATAGCTGCGCTGAAGCTGATCAAAGTAGTGCCAGTGAGTGGTGGCGGGCTTGTCGTCGAGCAATCCCGCCTCGGCGAGAAAGCAGACGCCGGTGCCCACCGCGGTAAAGCTGCAGTTGCGTTGATGCTGCTCTTGCAGCCAGGGAATATAGGCGGCGTGTCTGACTACCGCCGGGCGTGGGTTGCGCCAGAGAGCTGGGATATGAATCAGGTCGCTGACAAAATCGTCGTCGATCGAGTGGGTCGGGTTTAACTGAAATCCGGCTGAGGTCTGTACCGGTTTGCCGTCGGCACTCACCCAGCGGATAACCACCTCGGTCTGCCATTGCCTGCTGGCACGGGCCATGGCCTGGGCGAACTGAAAGATCTCCGCCGCCAAGGTGGTGCTCGACACCAGCATGTTGTCACAGAGTAAAAGCGTCAGATTAAAGGTCGGCATGGACGAGATGGTACATTAAATGGCGTAAAACTAATACAGTATGGCTAAATTACAAAAGCTACTAGCGATTTGCCAGCCTACACTGACGGCCAATCTTAATCCCTGCTTGTAAGGAAATATTATGTCTAATGCCCTCCCGGTTATTGTCGGATTTGGTGGCTACAATGCTGCCGGACGCAGCTCTTCGCACCAGGCTTTTCGCCGCATGATTATTGAGTCGTTGTCGGCTGCGGAGCAGACTAAAACGGTGGTTGGCCTGGCCTGCCTGATGGGTCAGGTGAGCAGAGAGGGTGAACAGTATCGCGATCAGCAGGGCACCCAATTGAGTGCCGCGGAAGTCGACCAGCGTTTCCGTCAGGCGGTAATCGATGGCACATTGATCCGCAAGATTGAGTTGTTTGATCCGGCCAAGGTGCCAGGGCACAAAAAGATTTCCCTCAATGACGACGCCGCACAGCCGATTTACTTCACCATGCTCAAGCGCGATCTACCCACCGTGCCGCCGCAGGACTGGTCGATTGAGGATCTGCAAAACGGTACTGTCCAGGTCACCGCATCGGGCGCCAGCCAGTATCTGGTTGAGTCTCACTATGAGCTCGCGGCCAAGGCCGCGGGACAACTTCCCAGCGGCTTTGACCCGGCCGACCATTACAACAGCCGCTTTCATCCCCGCAGTTTGCAGATGGCCCTGTTAGGTGCCAGCGACGCGCTGCATTCCATTGGTATTCCCTGGGAAAAGATAGCCAATGCAGTAAACCCGGACGAAGTGGGTGTTTACTCTTCAAGTGTATTAAGCCAGATGACAGAAGAGGGTTTCGGCGGTCTGCTGCAGGCGCGTCTGCGCGGCGGCCGCACTACGGCCAAGCAGTTGCCGCTGGGATTGAACTCAATGCCCGCTGACTTTATCAATGCCTATGTGCTTGGCAGCGTCGGTCATACCGAAGCGATTACCGGCGCCTGTGCCACCTTCCTCTATGTGTTGCAAGCAGCGGTGCGGGATATTCGCAGCGGCCGCCGCCGGGTAGCGGTTTTGGGCAATGCTGAGGCCAGTGTGACGCCGGAAATCTCTGAAGGTTTTTCCAATATGAGCGCCCTCGGCAGTGACGAGAACCTGTGCAAACTTGACGGCACGGATACCCCGGACTGGCGTCGCGCCAGCCGACCTTTCGGTGAAAATTGCGGTTTTGCCCTCTCTGAGGCGACCCAGTATATGGTGTTGATGGACGACGCCCTGGCCATTGAGTTGGGTGCCGATATCCACGGCGCCGTGCCCGAAGTGTTTATCAATGCAGATGGGGTCAAGAAGTCGATTTCCGCGCCTGGTGTCGGCAACTATATTTCCTTTTCCAAAGCGGTCGCGTCGGCGATCAATATTGTCGGCGAAGAGGGGGTCAAAAAGCACAGTTTTGTTCACGCCCACGGCTCCAGCACCCCGGCCAACCGCACCACCGAGTCGCACCTTATCGAGCGAATCGCAGAAGCCTTTGATATCAATGACTGGCCGGTAACCGCGATCAAGTCCTACGTCGGTCACTCACTGTCATCGGCCAGTGGCGACCAGATGATCTCGGCGCTGGGCACCTTTAAGTATCAAATTATTCCCGGGATTAAAACCATTGCTGAAGTTGCTTCAGACGTATCACAACAGCGCTTGCGCTTTCCGCTGCAGGATCTGGATGTCAGTGCCAGTGGGATGCAGGTTGCCTTTGTAAACTCAAAAGGGTTTGGCGGCAATAATGCGACTGCTGTGGTGCTGTCGCCAAACAAAGTCGACGAGATGCTGGCGCAGCGCTATGGCGCGAGCTTTGCCGATTATCAGGCGCAACGGGAAACGACCAGAGCCGCGGCCGAGCAGTATGCTGTGCGCGCCGACGCCGCGCAGTTGGATGTGATCTATCGTTTTGGTGAGCCATTGATTGATGAAGAAGGGGTGACAATCACTACCGAGGGCCTGCATATTCCAGGTTTTGCCCGCGATGTTACCTTTGATCTGGAAAATCCTTGGCAAGATATGCAGTGAACTGCCGCAGTTGCTGAAGCAGCGCCTGATCCACTCTGCGCGCCTGATTAATCCAGCGTTCCGGGTCGGCCGCGGCGCCATCCCCAACAGGACTGCTGTTTTCGCCCTGATGAATAAACAACGTCCCACCATGTATGGCAATTACTTTGGCCAGCCCCTCGGGCTGCCCATTCGTGGTTGCCGCCAGAACCGGCCCGCCAGAGGCGCCACTGCGAGCATCGCAGTCATGTAACAGCAGTTTGTCACTGTGAAATCGGTTTGAGTTAAAGACCTTGCAGCCGTTTGATTGGGTAATCCGGTTGAGCTTGCTGTTGTAACCAATCAACGATAAACCCTGTGGCTGGTCACGGTGGCCAGCAAAAACCGCTTCGGCCAACTCAAGAGCGGGTTGTCGCGGAGTTCGCTCCAATGCCACAAACACAAAATCGGTTTCCGATTGCCGAATCTTATCCATCGCAAAGGGATTAAATTGATAATCTGATACAGCGGCGAACGGAATCGCTTCAAAACGGTTATTTGCCGGCAGATAGCTGCACGTTTGATACATTTCACCGCTTTTTTGATTAAACAAAATATGTGCGGCGGTAACGATTAGCGCCGGGATCTGTTTCTGACTGGGATTAGCCTTGATATAAGTTGCTGTGCCCCGCAACCCGCCATCGCAATAAATAGTTCCGGTTGCATTAAGCTCTGCATCGGTGGAAATCCGGCGTTGGTCTTCAATGCCATTTTCAGCAATGCCATCGCCAAAAATAGCTGCTGTTGCAGAGCACGGTGATAACAACAAGACGAGGCTAAAT